>JBBRFD010000050.1:0-26728 GCA_038224985.1 Reyranellales bacterium | reverse complement strand
CCTCAATACAGCGCGCCAAAGAGCTGCCCTTCTGGATGCATCACTACAACTGGCATCGACCTCACGGTGGAATCGATGGCACTATCCCCATCAACAGAATCGGCATGACCGGGAATAACCTATTGAGGCTCCACAGCTAGGCTGCCCTTGAGCGGCAGATGCTAGAGGCCACCTCTTTGCCCGCTCTGTCCGCTGCAAATGAGTCGGCATTCCTCGAGGAAGCGGCCGACCCGGGCCGTTTCGCTGGCGGGCAGATAGACGAGCTGGTCATGCCGGCAATCCTTGACGCGGACCGCTTCATAGCCGGCCTTGGACTGGAAGACATAGGGCTCCGGCGCACAGGAATTCTCGAAAGTCGTCGGGCGTGGCGAGTTCGGACCCAGTACGGCCGTGTGCTCCTGACTGAGTACGTAGATGGCGGCTGGCGACAGCGGCGCGGCAGGTTGATCCGTCGACCAGACCCTGCGTTCGGGCTGCGGTGGGCTCACGGCGGCGGACTCCGGCAGGGATGGCAAATGCAGGGGAGTCGGTACAGCCTGCCAGCAAGAGGTCACGCAACCGTGGAGAAGGCGATATGACATCGACGGCACCGTCTGGGTTCTGATCCGATGGCGGACTATCCGTCGATGCAGCGCCAGGGGCCTTGATTCATCTCAAGGTGCCGCGCGTCTCAGGGTAAGGATGTAGTCGGCTAAGGCGCTGCGTTCGCGCGCCCCAAGCGAGAAGTCGGGCATTCGCCCGTGGGGTGCTGACAGGAACTTGTCGAGCGAGGCGGCCGTCGTGGCAGGCTGCGCGGCGATTGCCGGAAAGCTCGGAATCCCGTTTACCGAACCGGTCTGCGAGGTACGGTCGATAATATGGCAGCTGACGCACCAGCGCTCAGCCAGCGCCCGGCCGGTTTCCGGACCCTGCGCTGCCGCGCCATTGGATAGAACGGCCGTCAGCAGAGTGACCATTGCCGTTTTCGCGGCGGTGCCGAGGGCCGTGTCGAAGATCGTCATGAGCCTGTCGCCTCCCGCCAATGGTCGGGCAGTCAAACACGCTGGCGACGGCGTCCCGTTGATCCATGTCAATCGGCAGGAAGCAATCCGTCGACTAACGGCGTGCGTTGGCGTTGATCGAGCGGCGGACATCCTGCAGCAGGCGGTTGCGCGTAGCGTTATCGGAGGCGTCCCGCAGGGCCAGGCGCAGGTCGATGAGCGTCTGCGCATAATCGTTGTGCCAATCGCGGGATGCGCTGGCAGCGGCGGCGGCAAGACGCGGCGGCGCTACATCTGCTGTGGCCACGGCGATCCATCGCCCATCACGCTGTTCGATGGCGTAGGCCTGGTCGAGGCCGGGGAAGGCGATACGCGTGTGTGGCAATCCCGCTCCGGCAAGCGCCTCGCCCAGCCCCTGCAAAGAGTCGGGCTCACCATGGACCAGCAAGGCACTGCCAAGCTTCTCGAACAGGGGCCGCGCCCAGCCGACGAGTTCGTCGCGGTCGGCATGGCCCGAATAGGAGTCGATGGTGCGGATGCGCGCCTTGACCCGCACCTCCTCGCCGTGGATGCGGACCTGCCGGGCGCCGCCGCGAATCAGGCCTCCCAGGGTGCCGGGCGCCTGGTAGCCGACGAACAAGACCGTAGAGTCTGGCCGCCAGAGATTGTCCTTGAGGTGATGCTTCACGCGGCCGGCATCGCACATGCCGGAGCCGGCCAGGATGACCGCGCCGCCATGGATGCGGCCGATCGCCTTGCTTTGCTCGACAGTCTCGGTAGCGCGGAACGTGCCGCCGGAAAACGCCTCGCCATTCTCAGACTTCATCAGTTCGGCCCGGTGGCGCACGAAGACTTCGGTCGTGCGGCCGGCCAGGGGCGAGTCGAGGAAGACCGTGGCCCCGGCGAGTTCACCCGAGCGCTTCAGCCAGGCGATGTCATCGAGCACCTCCTGCGTCCGCTCGACGGCGAAGACCGGCACGATGACATTGCCGCCAGCCGCCAGGCCCTCGGCAAGTTCCCGTCCCAGCACGGCACGGCGTCCAGCAGTCGTCGACGCACTGCGCGTCCGGTCGCCATAGGTCGCCTCGATCAGCGCGATATCGGCCGGCTCCGGCACCGATGGATCGGGCTGCAGCGACTTTTCGTGCGGACCGAGGTCGCCGGAAAAGACAAACCGTACGGTTTTGGGTTGCGCCTCGACTTCGACTTCGACGAAGGCGCTGCCAAGGATGTGTCCGGCATTGCGCAGGCGGGCGCGCACGCCCGGCAAGGGCTCGAACCACGTGTCGTAGCGCTGCGGCTTCAGCAGCGCGAGCGCGGCCTCGGCATCGGCCTTGGTATAGATGGCCGTGACCTGCGCATCAGCGCGTCGCGCATTGCGCCGGTTCAAGCGCGCGACATCGTTTTCCTGGATGGCGCCAGCATCGGGCAGCAGCCAGTGCAGCAAATCGACGGTCGGTGGCGTCGTCCAGGCAAGGCCCTGAAAGCCCGCCAGCATCAGCTTGGGAAAGAGCCCGGTGTGGTCGATATGGGCGTGGGTCAGGATCACCGCGCCGATACGGTGGACGTCAAAGGGAAACGGGCGATAGTTAAGAGCGCGCAACGACTTGGGTCCCTGGAACATTCCGCAGTCGATCAAGAGTTCGCCCTGCGGTGTCACCAGCCGGTGGCAGGAACCGGTGACCGTCCCTGCCGCGCCGTGCACATGAAGGGAGACGGTCATGCGGTTCCTGCGATGGTGAAGCCGTCTCCGTCGGCGGCGAACTTGGCAGCGAAACTGAAGTCGGTCTCGAAGGCGGCGTGGATGCGATAGATCGGCTCGCCCTGCTGCACGGGATCGCCGATCTTGCGGAACAGATCGACACCCGCCCCCTTGTCCGTGGGCGCACCGGCCAGCCGCGCGACGCGGGCGAGACGGTGGCAATCGATCGCCGAGACCACGCCATCGCGCGATGCAAGGACATCCCTCTCCAGCAAGCCCAGAGCCGAAGCTGCCGGCGGCGCGCCTTGCGCGGCGATCAGGCGCTTCATCTTGGCCAGTGCGGCGCCGCTTTTCAGCAGCTCGCGGGCACGGGCGATGCCCCGGCCACCGCGCAGAGCTGGATCGAACTCCAGGACATGGCCGGCCAGCAGCAGAGCCCGTTCCTCGAGGTCACGCGGCGCGGCCGGATCGCGTGCTAGCACAGCCATGGCATCGCGCGCCTCGAGCCAGGGACCGATGCCGCGGCCGACCGGCTGGCTGCCGTCGGTGGCGACGACCACAGTGTTGAGGCCGACCTGATCGCTGATGTATTCGAAGAGCTTGCGCAGGCGCACAAAAGCTTCGCGGTCGCGCAGCTTGGCCGTCGGGCCGACCGGCAGGTCGAGGATGAGGTGCGTCGACCCAGCGGCTATCTTTTTCGAGAGGATCGAGGCCACCATCTGCTCAGGTGTATCGATCGACAGCGGCCGCTCGACGGAGATCAGCACATCGTCGGCCGGCGACAGGTTGGCGTGGCCGCCCCAGACAAGGCAGCCACTTTCCGCAGCGACGATCTCGCGCATTTCATCGGGCCCGACATCGACTCGCGCCAGGACCTCCATGGCATCGGCGGTACCGGCCGGCGAGGTGATCGCACGCGACGAGGTCTTGGGAATACGAAGGCCATGGGCGGCCACAATGGGCACCACGATCATGGAGGTGCGGTTGCCGGGAATGCCGCCGATGCAGTGTTTGTCGACGATCATGCCGCCGTTCCACGACAGCTTGCCACCGACAGCGGCCATGGCGCGGGTAAAGGACAGCACCTCGTCGGCGGTGGTGAAGCCGGCGCCGGCCACGAGGAAGGCCGCGATCTCCATCTTCGAATAGCGATGCGCGGCAAGATCGCGCGCGATTTCCAGATAGGCCTCAGGCGACAGCACCGCGCCATCGATCTTGGCGCGGACATGGTCCAAACTGGCCGGCGGCGCCGCCTGGGCGACCTCGACCGGCGTGCCGTCGGGCAGACCGAGCTGGCGATGGGCGAGCAGGGAGAGGCCGAGTTCGTCTGGCGCCAGAATCGTTTCGTCGTCTACGATGTTCAGCGTGGCGACGATGCGCCGGCCACGGCCCGACACCTCGATGCGCGCCAGCGCCACGAATTCCTGTGCGCGATAAGACGGGCAGCGCCGCGAGAGAAACGCCACCGTCTCATGGCAGGTGTCGATGCCGAGCTGGCGTAGCTTGAGCACAGGATCAGCCTTTGCGGGCAAGTTCCGCAAGCAGGTCGCGCAACGCCATCGCCTCGGTGCCGAGGTAGCCGTAGGTGTCGGGTTTCTTGCCGGTTTCCATGGTCGCTCCTTTGTCGGGACGATCGTGACACGGCGAATTTTCAGGCAATTGATCTGGATCATGGGGACGAGCACCGGCGCAGCGCACAAAGGCGACGCATCCAAGGGAGCGTCGGCATGAGCCTGAAGAAAATCCGCCTCGAACTGGCGCGCACGCCGCAGTTTCCCGACGGCAGCAGCCTGCATGGCTACGAGTTCAACGCCCCGCTCGACACCCAGGGCCATCTCGACGCCGATGCCTGGAAGCGGTCGAAGAGCCTATGCACGGTGCGGCGCTTCTGGAACAAGATCGAAGACGAGCATGGTCTGCTGATTCACCGCCGCGACGGCGCCTGGGCTTTTTCGTACAAGCCGGGCGAGGACGATGACGAGCCGATCTTCCGCTTCGACAAGCACAGCTTCGTTGTCGGCGAGTATGTCTCGGTGACCGAGCATGACGGCATCACGCGGCCCTTCCGCGTCGCTAGGGTTCAGCTGGCCTAGACTGCCGGCTCGACGGGCAGATGGACGGACAATCGACGGGCGCCAACCGGTCGGCGGTTTCGGCGAACAGCCGGTACTTGACGCTCACCACCGAAAATTCGCACGCCCAGCTCACGATATCTCCCCAAGGGTCGTAGAGCTTGCGAGGCCCGAGACACGGCCATCACCGTGCCGACCTCGACGCGGCCCATGAGCGCGAACAAGCCGCCAATGCCGAGCGCCGCAGCGACGGCGAAATACTGCATCGGGTTCATCAGCAGGTTCATGGAATACTTGACCCGGTAGATGCCGTTGTTGAGGGCATAGACCCGGCCGATGCGAGCGGGGCCGTCCAGCTCGCCGGCCCCGCCGTCGCCCACGATATCGGCACTGACCTGGCGCAAGGTGCGGATACGGGCCGCGGCCCGGCGGTTGAGGGCCTTTTGCATCAACGGCACGAAGATCATCTGCGGCGCCAGCAGGGCCGGCACCAGCAGCGCCATCCATGGCTTGAGCGCCATCATGTAGATCACGACGCTGCACAGGATGCCGCCCTGCAGCAACGGCTCGGAGAAGCTGATGCCGGCGAATCCGCCGATTGGCTCGACCTCGCTCAGCATCATGGCCGCCCGCGCGCCGGCATCATCGCCTTATGCGGTGACGCGTTCCTCGCGCACCGTCTCGCGCAGCGCGGGCACGCAGGATTAGCTCACCCAGGCGCGGTAGACGTTGAGCGCCAGCTTCACCGCCTGCTCGATGACGTCAACGCCGACATAGGCAGCGCCAAGCCACGGGATCGTCGAGGCGGCGCCTTCCCGGATCGCGTGGTTGACGATGCGCCGCTGCAACTCGAGAGGCGCCGCACTCAGGAAGAAGACGACGACGGCCAGCAGGGCGCGGCCGGCGTTGAGCTGGATCAAGACCATCTGGGCGATCAGGAACAGCGGGCAGTCCGCTCGGCACGGCTGGGCCACAGCGATTCCAAAACCGCGCCAGAACCACGAACAATCTCGGGGCTCGCCGTCTGATCAACCTTAATCATTGGTATCTTGGCGGACTGGCGCGCCCGGAGAGAGTCGAACTCCCAGCCTTCTGATTCGTAGTCAGATGCTCTATCCAGTTGAGCTACGGGCGCGTTCGCGGACTTTTAATGAAGATGCCCCGGACTAGCAAGCAAACCGCGTATTGACTGCCTGGCGGCCTGCGGCGGACCGCCGTCTACGTGAAGACCGCCTTGCAAACGCCCAAAAACACTCGAAAAATGCCGTCCAAGTGTCTCTGCCGCCTCGCAAATCGGCTCTTGTCGGATTCCCCTGCTTTCAGGTACCATGTCCGTTAACGGAATTTGGGGTAGGCGTCCCTTTTGGCTGAGTCCGGAAAACATGGACCGGCTGATATTGGAGGCGCCCAATCGATGTTGCCTGGGCAGGTTCGGACCAATATGGCGCTAAGTGTGAAACAATCAGCGCTCCCTCTCTTGGCGGCGTTCGTATTGAGTGCGTGCGACGCCAGCGGTGGCAGTAGCGGCAGCTTGTTTTCGGCGCGCGCCAGCGGCCCCGCAGGCACCACCCAGACCGGCACCCAGACGGTCAAGCAGCGCGTCTCGCAGCTGCGCAACGACCAGACCTTGCTCGCCGCCGGCCTGACTGCCCAGCAGGCCCAGCTCAATGCCGTGAAGACCCAGGTCGGCACGGATGCCCAAGCCTATAACGCCATGGTCGGCGCCATCTCGACCCGCCTCTATGCCGGCACCACGCCGGCCAATCCCGAGCTGGTCGCCAACTGGAATGAGGCGCAGGCCAAGCTCGATGCCGTCACCGTGGGCGTCGGCCAGCTGAATTCCCTGGCCAGCCAGGTCACCACGCAGGCCTCGGTCGCTGGCTACCTGCTCGACAACGTGCGCGGCACCTATGCCGTCGGCGGCGCCGTCGACGACGACCATCGCCAACTGCGCTCCATCGAGGACGAGACCAGCCGCTCGATCCAGACCACCGACCGCTTGATCGCCGATCTCAACGGCGAGATCGTGCGCCAGAACGCCTTCTTGGGCCGTGAGCGCGCCAATCTCGCCGGCCTGAGCTATGGCGTGAACGTCGGCCGCATCGGCGCCGTGTCCGGCGCCCAGCGCGCCACGACCACGACCCGCCGCGCTGCCGCACCGGGCACCCCGACCCAGCTCGGCAACGCCGGCCGGTAAACTTTTCGCCATTCGTGAATCCGGGGCCATGGGCGTAGAGTCGCTTTCATGGCCCTTCGTTTTTTAGCCCTTCTCGCCTTGCTGCTCGGCTTCGCCTTTTCGGCGGGCGCCCAAGACAAGAGCGCCGACCAGGCAGCGATCCGCGACATTGTCAGCCGGCAGATCGAAGCCTTCCGCCGCGACGACGGCGCCACCGCCTTCGGCCTCGCCTCGCCCAATATCCAAGGCATGTTCGGCAATCCGGAAAGCTTCATGGACATGGTGCGCCAGGGCTATGCCCCGGTGTACCGGCCGCGCAGCGTCGAGTTCGGCGATCTCACCGAGCTCGGCGGCCAGCCGGCGCAAAAGGTCTATGTTGTCGCCCCCGACGGCCGGCAGGTCACCGCGATCTATGTGATGACGCAGCTTCCCGACGGCACCTGGCGCGTCGATGGCTGCTTCCTCCAAGCGCCGAATCCGAACCAGGCCTGATTTCAAGTCTCTCCTGATCGCGGCTCATCATGTCGGGCGCTTCTCCCAAGGTGCTGGCGCTGCTCGTCGGCCTGACGCTGATCTGGGGCACCAACTGGCCGCTGTTTCGAATCGCGCTCGACGAACTCCCGGTGCTGACCTTCCGCGCGCTGGTCCTGGTGGCGGCCCTGCCGGTGCTCTGGGCCATCGTCCGCCTGCGCGGCGAAACCTTCGCGGTGCCGCGCGGCAAGTGGCCGGCGCTGATGCTGGCCTCGCTGCTCAACCTCACGATCTGGAGTCTCGCCACCTCGATGGCGGTGCTTTACATCCCGTCGGGTCATGCCTCGGTGCTGGCCTATACGATGCCGCTCTGGGTCGCGGTGCTGGGCCTCGTCTTCTTTCACCAGAGACCGACCGGCCGCCTGCTCGCAGCTCTGGCCATCGGCGCCGTGGCCGTGGTGGCGTTGATGCTGCCCAACTTCGCGAGCTACGCCAATGCGCCGTGGGGCCTGTTCTGGGGCCTCTTCGCCGGCTTCTGCTGGGCCATTGGCACGCATGTCGTCAAACGCACGAGCTGGTCCGGCATGGGCCTCTCACTCACCTTCTGGCAGGCCGTCCTGTCGCTGCCGGTGATCGCGCTGGGCGCGCTGCTGGTCGACGTGCCGCAAGGCACCCTGCACTGGCCCTCGACCAAAGTGATGCTGGTCACTCTCTATTCCGGCGCCATCCCGACGGCACTGGGCACGGCCGCCTGGTTCGCGCTGGTCAAACTGCTGCCGGCGCAGGTCGCGGCACTTTCCTCGATCGCCATTCCCATCGTCGCGGTGATCAGCGGCGTCGTTCTGCTCCACGAGCCGCTGTCGCTGCTGCAGGGCGTGGCCATCGCCTCGACGGTGATCTCGCTGTGGCTGGCGCTGGTTCCTAGCCCAGCTCGAAACTCGTGATGCCGTAGAGACCGGCGAGATCGATCGACGGTGCCGCGCCGGCATACATGCGCGCGGTTTCGAAGGACGGCACCAAGCCCAACGACTCCGCCAGCGCGACTGCGTTCCGGTTCGGCTCCGGCACGTCGAGCGCCACGACCGCGCCGCCGGCGCGCGCGCACAGCGCCGAGGCAAGTGCGCCGGCGATCTGCGGCGAGGCGGCATAGAGCGGGCCGATCTTGAAACCATCGCGGCACGGCCGCAGCACGCCGAAGCCTTCCAGCCTGCCGTCGCGCAACGCCGCCAGCGCGACATGACCGGGCAGTGCGATCCACAGCGACAGGAAGGCATCGCGCGGGTTGCGGAAGAAGTGGCGGTCGTAGGCGGCGAGCCTATCGAAGGGCAGGTCGCGCGCCTCGACCAGCGAGAGACCCGCGACCGTCCCGGTACCCAATTTGGGCACGCCCTGATAGCGCAGGTTGCGCCAGGCCAGCGCGAAGCCCGACTTGCGATAATTGTCCTGCTGCGCCGGCACGCCATCGAGGCCGACGACTCGGCCGGCGAGATGTTTCATGCCGGCCTCCCATAGCCGGAGGCCATAGCCCTGCCCGCGCGCCGGCGGCGTCATGATGTAGAAGCCGAGGAAGCCGAAATCGGCGCCGTAACGCACCACCGAGATGCAGCCGACCGCCACGCCGTCGAGGCGGCCGACGAGGAAGCCCGCCGGGTCGGCGGCCTGGAAAGCGAGGCCCTCGGCCAAGCCAGGGTTCCAACCTTCCGCCGCGGCCCAGTCGGCTGTGCGTGCCATGTCGGCCGTGCCCATGATGGAAATTTCAAAGCTCATGATCTTTTTTGCACTTGTCCTGCGAATCCCGTCAATTCAGACTATCTGCACGGTGGCTTCTCTAAGGGTTTTCTCCAAATGACAAAACTGAAACTCATGCTTGTCGCTGTTCTGGCGATGCTTTCCCTGTCGTTCGTTTCGGCGCCGGCGCAAGCCCAGAGCGAGATGACGTTCCAGGTCAAATCGCACTATCCCTACAAGGTGCAGCTGGCGATGTACTCGGCCGACCGCAAGGGCCATGTCTGGCCAGGCGTCAACCGCGCCTACAATCTCGACGATTCGCAGGTCCACCAGATCAAGATCTCCTGCCTCGGCGGCGAAAAGATCTGCTACGGCGGCTGGGTCACCGGCAACTCCACGCTCTACTGGGGCGTCGGCAACAACAATGCCCAGCGCTGCTCGAACTGTTGTTACACTTGCAATGGTGGCATGACACCCATCATCAATCTCAATAACTGACGGCGACAGGAACCATCGACCGCATCAGGCGTTTTCCACAAAGACTCACAATGGAGACTTTCATGGACGCAGATCGCATCAAGGGTTCGGCCAATCAGGCCAAAGGCAAGGTCAAGGAAGCCGCCGGCAAGGCGCTGGGCGACTCCAAGCTTCAGTCCGAAGGCGTGGCCGATCAGGTCAAGGGCAAGGTCCAGAACGCCGTCGGCGGTCTGAAGGACGCGCTGAAGGGCAAGTAGCCTTCATCCGGATTTCACGAAGAGCCGCCCCGCACGCCCGCGGGACGGGTTTCTCTTTGCCTATTCCGCCGCGCGTCGCAGCGCCGTAAAGAACTGATTATCCGGCCTCGGCAGGCCGAGATTTTCGCGCAGGGTCGCGCCCTCGTATTCGCGGCGATAGATGCCGCGGCGCTGCAGCTCGGGCACGACCTTGTCGACGAAGTCGTCGAGCCCGCCCGGCAGATAGGGGAACATGACGTTGAAGCCATCGCTGGCTTCGGTCTCCAGCCACTCCTGCATCTGGGCGGCGATGGTCGTGGGCGTGCCCATCATCGCAAGCCCGCCGTAACCGCCGAGCCGGCCGGCGATCTGCCGCACCGTCAACTTCTCGCGCGCCGCCAGCGCCAGCACGCGCTCGCGGCCGCTCTTGCTCTGGTTGGTCTCGGGAATTTCCGGCAGCGGCCCGTCGGGATCGAAGGTCCGCGCATCGACGCCGGCCGCGATCGAAAGGGCGGCAATGCCGCTCTCGTAAGACACCAGGCTGTCGAGTCGCGCGCGCTTTTCCTGCGCCTCGTCCATCGAATCCCCGACGATACAGAAGGCGCCGGGCAGGATCTTGATGTGATCGGGATTGCGCCCGGCTTTGGCGGCCCGGCCCTTCACATCGGCGTAGAACTCGCGCGCGCCCTGGATCGGTCCGCCAGCGGCGAAGACCATCTCCGCCGTTTCCGCCGCGAGCTGGCGTCCGGCATCCGACGCGCCGGCCTGCACGACGACCGGCCAACCCTGGATCGGCCGCGCGATGTTGAGCGGTCCACGCACCTTGAGATACTTGCCCTTGTGATCGAGCACATGGAGCTTGTCGGGATCGAAGTAGATCCCGCTTTCGACGTCGCGCACGAAAGCGTCGTCGGCCCAGGAGTCCCAGAGGCCCGTCACCACGTCGAAGAACTCGCGGGCGCGGGCATAGCGCTCGGCATGCGGCATCTGATCGTCCATGCCGAAGTTGAGCGCCGCATCGGGGTTCGACGTCGTCACGAGATTCCAGCCGGCGCGGCCGTTCGAGATATGGTCGAGCGAGGCGAAGCGGCGGGCAATGGTATAGGCGGGCTCGAAGGTGGTGGAGGCCGTGGCGATCAGGCCGAGATGCTGCGTGTGCTGCGCCAGCGCCGGCAACAGCGTCAGCGGATCGAAGGAGGTCACCGTGGCCGAGCGCTTCAGCGCTTCCATCGGCATGTTCAGCACGGCCAGGTGATCGGCCATGAAGAAGGCGTCGAACTTGCCGCGCTCCAGCGTCTGGGCGTACTGGATCAGCGCCTTGAGATTGAAGTTGGCGTCCGGCGTGCCGCCGGGATAGCGCCAGGCGGCAGTATGGATGCTGACGGGGCGCATGAAGGCGCCGAGGCGCAGTTGCTTCTGGGTCATGTACGATATGTTGCGCACCCCGCCCCGCCCGGCAAGGTCCGCCGGACGACAAGAACTAATGAGAGCGATTAGGGCTATCGCTGCGCCCGAATAGCCAGCGCCAGATCCGGCCGGTCGGTGGTGAAGACATCGACACCGAGATCGAACATCTTGCGGATCATGGCGGCGTCGTTGCAGGCCCAGCCGCCGATGCCGAGGCCGGCCTTGCGGACGGCGGCGACGCTCGGCGCATCGAGGATGCTGCTGCGCAGGCCCAGCATCGGCACGCCCTTGCTCCGCGCCAGGTCGATGACGCCATCGAACCCGATATCGACCTGGGTCGCCGGCGTCACCAGCCAGACATGGCGCATTGGTGTCCCGTGCTTCGGCACTTCTGCAACGGTTTCGAGCTGGAAACTGGTCATGACGGTACGATCGAGGATGCGGCCGGCCTCGAGTGCCGCGACAACCTTGGCCGGATGGCCGCCGGGATAGGGCACGCGATTGGGGCCGGCCTTCATCTCAAGGCGCAGGACGATCTGCGTCGGCCGGAAGATCTCGATCACCTCGCCGAGCAGCAGCATGCGCTGGCCTCCGCTGCCCTTGAGAATGAGCTTCTGCAGGTCGGCCCAATCGTGCTGGCAGACCGCGCCCGTGCCGTCGGTGGTGCGGTCCAGCGTCTCGTCGTGAATCACCACCAGCTTGCCGTCGCGCGAAGGATGGACGTCGAACTCGACCTGCTCGACCGGCAGCCGGGCGGTGTTCTCGAAGGCGAGCCGGCTGTTCTCCGCCCAGAGCAGGGCGCCCCCGCGATGCGAGCAGATGTCGGTCGTCATTGAACGCGTCTCCAAAAGGTCATCGCAGCGTTGGGTCGAGGCGGTCGCGCAGCCAGTCGCCGACGATGCTGATCGACAGGGTGGTGAGAATGATTACCGCGCTGGGGAAGAGTAAAATCCACGAAGCGCGCGTCAGGTATTCGCGGCCGTAGCCCACCATATTGCCCAGCGAGCTGAGCGGCGGCTGGACGCCCAGCCCGAGGAACGACAAGCCACTTTCCAGCAGGATGGTCTCGGGAAAGGTGATGGTCATCGACACGATCAGCGTCGAGGCGATGTTGGGCAGGACATGCACGCCGTAGACGCGCCAGCTCGACGCGCCGAGTTGGCGGATGGCGCTGGCATAGCCCTGCTCGTTGGCGGCGATGGTGAGGCCACGGGCGATGCGGGCGTAGCGTTCCCAGCTATGAAGGCCCATCAACGCCACGAACAGCACCAGACCGTTGCCGAAGAAGGCGAGCACCGCCAGGGCCACGATCAGGAACGGCACGCTGGCTTGGAAGTCGATCGCCATCAGGATGAGCCATTCGGCCTTGCCGCGAAAATGCGCGGCGACAAAGCCCAGCGCCGTCCCCAACGTGGCGGCGATCAGCGTGCCGAAAAAGGCGATGAGCAGGCTGATGCGGATCGACACGATCAGGCGCGAAAGTACGTCGCGGCCCAATTCGTCGGTGCCCAGCGCGTGACGCCAGGCACCACCGAAGCCGACTGGTGGCAACAGCCGGGCGCGCAGGTCGAGCGCGGAAAAATGGTATGGCGCGAGCCAGTCCGCGCCCAGCGCCACCGCCAGCATCAGCGCAATCCAGGCCAGCGCCGCCAGCGTCAGCAGCGGCCAGGCCTCGAGGAAGCGCGAGCGGCGACTGCGCTGGAGAGGATGGGAGAGGACGCTCATGTGGGCTCCCTCATTTGGGCACCGTCCGCATGCGCGGATCAATCCAGCCATAGATGACATCGACGGCGATATTCGCCGTCACCATGGCTGCCGCAACGAAGAGCAGAATGGTCTGCACCACGGCGAGATCGCGATTGGCGACCGAGACGACCAGCAGGCGGCCGATGCCGGGCCAGGCGAAGACGCTTTCGACGATTACCGCGCCGGCGATCAGGGTGCCGATCATGAACCCGATAATCGTCGTCGTCGGGATGGCGGCATTGGGCAACGCATGCTCGGTGACCACGCGGCGCCACGACAGGCCCTTGGCCGAGGCGGCGCGGATATAGGGCTGGCCCAGCACCTCGAGCATGGCCGAGCGCGTGAAGCGCGCCAGGATGGCCGCCCCGGCGGCGCTGAGCGTGACGATCGGCAGGATGGCATTGGCTACGCCCTCGCTGCCGCCGCTCGGCAGCCAGCCGAGGGTGACCGAGAAGACCAGCACCAGCAGCAGCGCCAGCACGAAGCTCGGCATGGTGAAGCCGGCGACCGACAGCATCATGGTCAGGCGGTCGGCCCACGAGTTGCGGTGCAGCGCGGCATAGATGCCGGCCGAAACGCCGATGGCGATTTTCAGCAGGAAAGCGGGGATGGTGATGGCCAGCGTCGCCGGCACGCGTTCGAGCACGAGGTCGAGCGCGGGGCGGCCATCGCGCATGGAATTGCCGAGGTCGCCCGTCAGCGCGTGGCCAAAGTAACTGACGTATTGAACCCAGATCGAGCGGTCGAGGCCCCAGGATTTCCGGAAGGCCTCGACCGATTCGGGCGGCGCATCGACCGACATGATGAGCAGCGCCGGATCGCCGGACAGGCGCAGGACGAAGAAGGCAAAAGTCACCACCAGGAAGACGGTGAGCAGGGCCCGCAACAGCCGGCCGGCGAGGTAGCGCATCATGCTCGGGTATCCGCCAGGTGGCAGGCGACGTGCCGGCCATCCGCCATCGGCCGCAGCACGGGCGTCTCGCCGCGGCAGCGCGCGATTGCGATCGGGCAGCGTTCGTGAAAGGCGCAGCCCGACGGGATATCGACGGGATTGGGCGGATCGCCTTTGAGGATGAGCCGCTGCCGTCCGGTCCGCGTCGACACCGGGATCGCCGACACCAGCGCCTGCGTATAGGGATGCGCCGGGGCGGCGAACAGGCGGTCGGGATCGCCCTGTTCGACGATGCGGCCGAGATACATGACGGCTACTTCATGGCTGACCTGGCGGATCATGCGCAGGTCGTGGCTGATGAAGAGATAGGCGAGGCCAAGCTCGGCCTGCAGATCGATCAGCAGGTTGACGACCTGCGCCTGGATCGAGACGTCGAGCGCCGAGATCGGCTCGTCGCAGACCAGCAGGCGCGGCGACAGGATGAGCGCGCGGGCGAGCACGATGCGCTGGCGCTGGCCGCCCGACAGTTCATGCGGATAGCGCGTGAAGTGATGGGCCTGCAGGCCGACGGATTCCATGATCGCCAGCGCCTTGTCGCGGCGCCCGGTCGGCGTGCCGATGGCATGGATCGCCAGCGGCTCCATGACCTGCCGGCCGACGGCGATGCGGCGGTCGAGCGCGGCCAGCGGATCCTGATAGACCATCTGCATGGTCCGCCGCAGGTCGCGCCAGCGCGTCGAGCCCGCCTTGGGCAGGGTCTCGCCTTCGATGCTGATCTCGCCCGCTGTCAACGGCAACAGGCCGAGCACCAGCTTGGCCGTCGTCGTCTTGCCGCAGCCCGATTCGCCCACCAGCCCCAGCGTGCGGCCGGGCTTCAGCGTGAACGAGACACCGTCCACCGCGCGCAGGGTCGCGGTGCGGCCGAACAATCCGCCACCCTTGCGCACGGCATAGTGGCGGACGAGATTGCGGGCTTCGAGCAGCTCGCTCACGCGGCTTTGCCCCGGGCGTGGATGCAAGCGGCACGATGGCCGCCCAGAAGTTCGATGGCGGGTGGCACGGCGCTGGCGCAGGCCGTTTCGACCTCGGCGCAACGCGGCGCGAAGCTGCAGCCGGGCGGCAGGTTCCACGGCTCCGGCACGACGCCGGGAATGGCGACCAGCCGACGGCGCGGCCCTTCCAACTCGGGCAGGGCGGCGAGCAGCCCCGACGTATAGGGATGGGCGGCCGCCTCGAAGAGGGTGGCGATCGGCGCATCCTCGACGATGCGGCCGGCGTACATGACGCAAACCCGGTCGGTGTTCTCGGCGACGACGCCGAGATCGTGGCTGATCAACACCATGGCCATGCCGCTATCGCGGCGGATTTCCTTCAGCAGCTCGAGGATCTGCGCCTGGATCGTGGCGTCGAGCGCCGTGGTCGGCTCGTCGGCGATCAGGATCTGCGGCTGGCCGGCCAGCGCCATGGCGATCATCACGCGCTGGTTCATGCCGCCCGACAGTTCATGCGGAAAGTCGCGCAGGCGCCGCACGGCGTCGGCGATGCCGACACGATCGAGCAGGCGGCCAGCCTCGGCCGCCGCGGCCGCGCCATTCATGCCGCGGTGGAGAAGCAGCGCCTCGGCGAGCTGGCGGCCGATGCGGTAGACCGGATTGAGACTGCTCGACGGATCCTGGAAGATCATCGCGATGCGGGCGCCGCGCACCGTCTCGAGTTCATGCGCCGGCGCGCTCACGAGATCGCGGCCGTCGAACAGAACCTTGCCGCCGATGCGCGCGCGGCCGCCGAGCAGCCCAAGTGCCGCGAGCCAGGTCACGCTCTTGCCCGAGCCGGATTCGCCGACCAGCCCGACCGCCTCGCCCTTGCCGATCGCCAGGTCGATGCCGTGCAGGACCCGGATGACGCGCTGACCCGTGTCGAAATCGACGGTCAGCCCCCTAAAGTCGATGAGCGCTTCGCCCATGAACTGCCGCGATCACCCGGGCATCTTGAAGTTGCCGGCACGGAAATCCATCTGGAAGGCCGGCGCCACCTTCCACGCGATGTCCTTACGCTTGGCCGTGAAGGTCGCCGTCTGGTGCAGGACCGTGTAGGCCGGGTCTTCACGCTCGCAGATCTCGAGCATGCGCCGGAACATCGCTTTGCGCTTGTCGCGATCGATCTCGCTCTCCAGCGCGGTCGACAGCGTATTCATCTCGACGTTCTCCCACTCCTGGGCCTGCTGCTGCTGACCCTGCGGCCCATGCTGGCTGACGATCGAGCTGATCGGATCGGAGAAGCCCGCGCTGTTGGACCAGTCGCGGATCGCCCGCTGGCCGTTCTGCTCGAATATCTGCTGCCAGTTCTCGCGCATCTCGATGGTGACGTTGAGACCGACGCTGCGCCACATCTCGACCAGGATCTGCGCCGTGCCGACTTGGTTGGTGTAGTAGTTGTTGAGCACCCGGAAGGGAATCGGGTCGCCCTTGTAGTTGGCGGCGCGCAGCAGTTCCTTGGCCTTGGCCGGATCGAAGGCCGGCACCGTCCAGCCCTCGATGAACATCTTGTCATAGAATTCCCACTGCAGGCCGGCTGGCACGCGCGTGCGGCCGGCCCACAGGCTGTCGACGATGGCCTGCCGATCGATGGAATGGGTGATGGCCTGGCGAACCCGCGGATCGACAAGCGTCTTGTGATGCTTGTCGAAAACGCTGATGCGGTGATTGGTGACCAAGCCACCCTGGACCTCGAACCTCGGGTTCTTCTCGATGGTCGAGACCTGGTCGGGCGGCACGTCGCAGATGAACTGGTACTCGCCGGTCAGCAGACCGTTGATGCGGCTTGCGACTTCGGGAATGACGACAAAGCGCAACGTCTTGATCGGCGGGCGGCCGCCCCAATAGTCGTCGTGGGCGTCGAGCACGAGGCTCTGGTCGGGCTTGAATTCGCGCACCTTGTAAGGTCCGGTGGCGATCGGCTTGCGAGACCATTCGATCCAGCTCTTGGCCTCCATGAAGCCGCGCCGGCTGATGATCTCGCTGGCCGGACCGGCGAGACGGCCCTCCAGCGTCACGTCGGGCACGCGGTTGACGAAGCGCACCGTGTATTTGTCGACAGCCTCGACCCGCTCCAGCGACGGCCATATCCGCTTGGAGATGCCGACGACTTCCGGCGGCAGCGTCTTGCCCTCGACGCTGTCGCGCGTCATCACGGTGGTGAACATCGTCTTGCCCGAGGGCGTGCTCGGGCCCGAACCGAACATGCGTTCCGGCCCGAAGGTGAAGACCACGTCGTCGGCCGTCATTTCGTCGCCGTTGTGGAACTTCACGCCCTTGCGCAGCGACAGCTCGACCGTGCGCTCGTCGATGCGCTTCCAGCTTTCGGCCAGGCCGGGCACCGGCTCGAGCTTGCCTTGCAGATTGCGCGAAATCAGCCCTTCGAAGATCGACGTCTGCACGCGTTCGCCGACATTGGAGCGCTCGCGCACGGTTTCGAGATTGGCGCTGGTGGCGATCTGCTGGACGGCGATGGAGATCGTCGGGCGGGTATCGGCCTGCCCGATGGCGGTGCGGGGAATGACGAAGCTGCCGGCCGCGAGGCCGCCCACGGCAAGCAGTTGCCGACGATGCAGGCGAGACATTCATTTCCTCCCGATTCAAAGGCCGGGCCGATTTCATTTGTTGGTCAAATGAACGGCCTTTCCAAACACAGTGTCAAGCGCAGCAGGCTCTACACCGACGCCATGTCGTTTGGATGACACCCTTGTGCGAAGGATCTCACACGATCGGCGGGTGCTTCTTGTCCACACCGCTCGCCCGCTCCCAGGCGCGCGCGACCTGGAAGATCGTGGCCTCGTCGAAGTAGTGGCCGACGAACTGCACCGAGAGCGGCAGGCCGTTGGAGGAGAGGCCGGACATCATGGCAAGCGCGGGATGGCCGGTGGTGTTGAAGGGCACGCGGGCCTGGCGCGGGTAGGTACGCTCGACGGTGGCGGTGTCGTCGATGCGGCAGGCCGGGTCCATCGAGCTGGCGCAGAGCAGGATATCGACGTCGCGCAACGCAGCCTCCACCGCAGCGATCATCTCGAGGCGGCGGCGTTGCGCCAGCAGGAGGTCGCCGGCGGTGAGGAAGGCGCCGGCCATCAGGCGGCGGCGCGCCAGCTGGCCGTAGTCGCCGGGACGCTCGCGCAACCACTTGCCGTGGATGCCCCAGGCCTCTGCGTTGAGGATCACGCGGTTGACGGCGGCGAACTCGTTGAGCGAAGGCAGCGTGACGTTCGTGATCTCGGCACCATCGAGCTGCAGCGTGCGGACGACATTCTCGAGGCCAGCGGTCACTTCGGGATCGGCCGGCATGTCGATCTCATGGAAATGGCGCACGAAGCCGATGCGCAGGCCCTTGGCGCCGCGATCGAGCTTCGACAGGTAATGGCCCTGAGGCGCGGCCGCACTGCCCGGATCGAGCGGATCGTGACCGGCGATGCTTTCCAGCATCAGCGCGTTGTCTTCCACCGTGCGCGTCATCGGGCCAACATGATCGAGCGTGAAGGCCAGTGGAAAGACGCCACGGCGCGAGACCAGGCCATAGGTCGCCTTCATGCCGACGATGCCGCAGCAGCTCGCCGGATTGCGCACGCTGCCGCCTGTGTCGGTGCCCAGCGCCATGGGGAAGAGGCCGGCCGAGACGCCGCTGCCCGAGCCGGAGGAAGAGCCGCCGGGATGATGGTCGCGGTTCCACGGGTTGCGCGCTGGCGGCCAGGGCAGGTCGAAGCTCGGCCCGCCAATGGCGAATTCATGCGTCGAGAGCTTGCCCATGACCAGGGCGCCAGCGGCGCGCAGCCTGGAGACACAGACGGCGTCGGAGGTGGCGATATTGTCTTCCAGCACCTTGGAGTGACAGGTCGAGGGCAGGCTCGCGACATCGATGATGTCTTTGATGCCGACCGGCACGCCATGCAGCGGTCCGCGCAGCCGGCCTGTCGCGGCCTCGGCTTCGGCCTGCTTGGCGGCAGCCCTGGCGGCCTCGCCATCGACGCGGATAAAGGCATTGAGCTTGGGATCGAGGGAATCGACGCGCTTCAGCAGCGCGTCCATCAACTCGACGGGCGAGAGTTCCCTGGCGGCGATCTTCCGCGCCGATTCGGCGACGGTCATCCAGTGAAGGGCGCTCACAGCGTGTCTCCGGCCTTCATCGGCGGCCAGGGCTCGGCACGGGGATCGGTGGGAGCGATGATTTTCGCCGCGGCACTCGCGGCCTGCGCCGCCGCATTGGCGACATCGTCGGGAAATTGCGCCAGCGCCTTGTCGAGACCGGCGCGGCGCGCCAGCGCTTCCATCACCACTTTGTCCATCGCGCGCTCCTCGCTGCCACCACGGCAGCGAGGTTAGAGCGTGAAGCTACTTGCGGGCAACCTCGACGGTGTCGCCCGGCTCCAGCGTGGCGCTGACCGGCGCCGCGTAGGGCTTGTTGTCGCGATAGACGATCACCGTGTCCTGTTTGGCACGCTTGTCGTAGCCGCCGGCCATGGCGATCGCGGAGCGCACGTCCAGGCCAAAAGTGAACTTGTAGCGGCCGGGGTTCTTCACCTCGCCGGTGATCGTAATGGCGCGGTACTCGATGACCTGAACCGCGACCTTGGGATCGCGCAGGATATTGCCCGCCAGGGCGGCACGGATGCGGTCGGAAATCTCGCCAACCGTGGCGCCTTCGGCATTGATGGCACCGGCCATGGCGACGACGATCTTGCCGCCGGCATCGACCTCCGAATCGCCCGAGAGGTCGGTCTGGCCCAGAATGGTCACATGGACCTTGTCGCCGACGTCGAGGCGGTAGTTGGTGCCGCTGTCGACCGCCTGCTCGGCGAGCGCCCCCACGGTCTGAACGCGGGGGGCCCCGGAACTGCAGGCGGAAAGGGCAGAAAGGGCTAAAAGAGCGAGAACCACAGGGCGCACGGTGAAATTCCTTTGAGCGGCGATGGCCCGGGTAACGATCCGCCGCACCACTAAGTTCCTATTTGGCGAAGGATCCGGGCAACCGTATGGCAGCTTTGGCGTTTAAGAGAGTGTGCCGGGAGACCCTACCAGCGGCGCTGTGGAGTTTGAGTGGAAGCGCCTCGCCTTGAACGCCGCCTCGTTGCCATCCTCGCCGCCGATGTCGAAGGCTATACCCGTCACATGGAGCAGGACGAGGAAGCAGCCCTCGCCACGCTGTCGCGCCTGCGCACGATCGTCGATGCGCTGATCGCCCAGCATAAGGGCCGCATCACCAATACCGCCGGCGACAGCGTGCTGGCCGAGTTCATCAGCGTCGTCGATGCACTGGACTGCGCCGAGCGCATCCAGCAGGACATCGCCGCCGCTAGCGAAAGCCAGCCAGCCGAGGCACGCATGCAGTTCCGCATCGGCATCAATGTCGGCGACGTCATGGTCAAGGACGGCGACATCTTCGGCGACGGTGTCAATGTCGCCGCCCGCCTTGAGACGCTCGCCCTGCCCGGCGGCATCTGCGTCTCGCGCGGGGTGCGCGACAGCGTCCGCAAGATGGGCAAGTATTTCTTCGAAGATCTGGGCGAGCAGAGCGTCAAGAACATCGCCCAGCCGATCCGCGCCTTCCGCCTGGGCAACGGCGTCGAGGAAGTGCCTGAACCGGCAGTACAAACTGCGCCCAGCGTGATCCCTCCCGCGCCCGAACCGCCGGCGCCGGCCGCCTTCGAACTCACCTTCTGGGAGTCGATCCAGGAGAGCAAGGATCCGGCCGAGTTCGCGGCCTATCTCCATCAGTATCCGCAGGGCACTTTCGTCGAACTGGCGGAGGCGCGGCACAAGGCACTGCTGGTCGAGCAGGACGCCCCAACGCCTGTGCCGCCCGCGGTGGCGGAGATCGAACTGGCCTTTTGGGATAGTGTGAAGACCAGCGACAACCCGGCGATGTTCGCGGCCTATCTCGAACAATATCCCGAAGGCTCCTTCGCCGCGCTGGCCAAGGTGCGGCTAGAAGAACTCGGCGGCTAATTCAGCCGTTCGAGCTTGGTGATTTCTTGCGGCGGCAATTCGGCGAGATAGAGATTGCCCTCTGCATCGCCCGATAGGCCATGCGCGCCGTTGATGGCGCCGCGACAGCGGCCGATCAGCTTGCCGTCGGGCGACAACATCGAGATGCGCGGGATCTGGTCGGTGACGAAGACGTAGTCGCGGTCGTCCACCCAGATCTGCATCGGGTGATAGAAGTCGCCCCAGGCGGCGAGATAGGTGCCGGCGCGGTCGAAGACCTGCACGCGGTTGTTTTCGCGGTCGCCCACCAGCACGCGGTCGAAGCGGTCGACCCAGACGGCATGCGGCGTGGTGAAGGCGCCCGGGCCCTCGCCCTGCCCGCCCCAAGTCTTGATCAGGGCGCCGTCGGCTGAAAAGCGATGGACGCTGGAATTGCCGTAGCCGTCGGCGACATAGGTCTCGCCATCAAGCGCATCGGCCGCCGCCGTCGGATGGTTGAAGGGTGCGTCGAGCGAGGGCCAATGGCGTGTGCCCAGCGCCTGCGTCTGCTTGCCGGCCGAATCGAAGCGTAGCACTTGGTGTGCATCGCGGTCGGCCACCAGGATCGAGCCGTCGCGGCCCGAGTTGATGTAATGCGGCTCGGCCAACTGGCCCTCGCCCCAACTGCCGGCATATTTGCCGTCGCGCTCGAAAACGAGGACCGGGCGGTCGGTGCCGCGCTGGGCCACATGGACGCGGCCGGTCTGGTCGACCATCAGGTCGGAAATGAAGCCGAAGCCCTCGCCGGCCGGCAGGCGCGCCCATTTGCGGTGCACGGCATAACGGCGGTCGCCCAGGATCACGGTATAGCCTTCGTCGGACATCGAATCCTCCTCGCTGACAAGCCGGACCCCAGCACGTAGAATGCCAAGGCAATGAATTATAGCGTCAAGCCGGTCCTGACCGGAGCCGATTGGAAGGCCTTTCACGAGGTCCCGCATATTACCCAGGGCCAGGATCCCTTCTGGATCGCCCCCCTGCGCATGATGGTGAAAGACCAGCTCAATCCCAAGAAGAACCCGTGGTTCAGGCACGGCGAGGCGGCGTTCTGGGTGGCTTTCAAGGACGGTAAGCCGGTCGGCCGCATCTCGGCCCAGATCGACCGGTCGCATCTGGCGTTGCGCCAGGACGAGACCGGCTTTTTCGGCTTCTTCGAGACCATCGACGACCAGGCCGTGGCCGATTCGTTGTTCACGGCAGCCACCGACTGGCTGCGCCAGCGTGGCATGAAGCGGGTGCTGGGTCCCTTCAGCCTCAACATCAACGAGGAATCGGGCCTGCTGGTCGACGGCTTCAATGCGCCACCGCGCATGATGATGGGCCATGCCCAGCCCTATTACGGCAAGCGCGTCGAGGCAGCAGGCTTCACCAAGGCCGTCGACATGTTCGCCTATCTGACGCCGATGGATACGGCGCTGCCCTTCCAGTTCATCGCCTGGCTGCAGCGCGCGATGGCCCGCAATCCGCGTCTCGGCGTGCGCCCGCTCAACAAGGCGAAAATCGACGAGGAGATCGCCACCGTCGTCAAACTCTTCAACGCCGCCTGGGCCGACAACTGGAACTTCATCCCGCTGGTCGATGCCGACCTCAAGCATCTGGCGAGCGAGCTCAAGATGATCCTGGTGCCCGAGCTGGTATCCTTCGGCACCATCGACGGCGAAGTCGTGGCCATGTGCGTGGCCCTGCCCGACTTGAACCAGATGATCCGCGATCTGAACGGCAAACTGCTTCCCTTCGGCTGGGCCAAGCTCCTGTATCGCGTGCTCACCCGCAAAACCTATTGCTCGGGCACGCGCGTGCCGTTCATGGGCGTGGCGCCGGAATACAAGAACAAGCCCATGGGCTCGGTGCTCGCGCTGCTCACTGTCGGTGCGATGCGCAAGGCTTCGCTCGACCTCGGCATGCCGGTGACCGAGATGAGCTGGGTGCTTGAGAATAACAGCCAGACCCGCCATTCGATCGAATCGATCGGCGGCCGCGTCTACAAGACCTACCGGATGTACGAAAAGCCGCTTTAGGAGACGGTCACGCGACGCATGTCGCGGGCAAAGCGCGCGCTGTCGAACGGCAGGTCCTGCTGCAGCGTGCAGCGGTCGTCCCACATCACGAGATCGCCCGGGCGCCAACGGTGCGCATAGGTGAACTGCCGCGGCATCACCCGCGCACGGGCCGCGTCCCAGCCGGCGCGTGACAGCATCTTGCGCTTGGAGCCGGGGTGCTCGCCGACGAACGGCGCCAGCTCCTGCTTCACGGCATCGCCCAGCGCGTCATGGGCAGCGCGCAGATCGATGAACTCGGTGAGGCCGCCAACAGGCGGGACCGCCTGGGCGAACGCGAAAGAGGTCCTGGACGTGGCCGCACCGCCATCGAGCTTCGCGAAATGCGCGGCGAAGGCTTTCTGTTGCGCCTCGCTGAGATTTTGATCGGGAAAAACCAGCACGGCGAAGCGGTTGAGCGCCGCCTCGACCAGGGCGATGTCGCTGACCTCGAACGGTCCGCGCGTATCGAGGCCGATTTCGACACCGAACCGCTCGGTGATGGGATGCATGATGACCAAGCGTATTTCCTTGTTGCTTGGCGAAACGCTAGGCAGCGTCCGATGGCCTGTCAACGCATCGCCGCCGCTGATAGGCTTGAACAAAAGAAGTAGGCAAAAGAGAAGTAAGGAAGGGAACGACATGCGGCGAAGCCTGCTGACGGCGGCACTGATTGCGCTCGCGTTTACGCCGGCGGCGCGCGCGGCCGATCCCGATTTCAACCCCGACGGTCCGGTGAAGATCGTCGTCGGCTTCCAGCCCGGCGGCATCGGCGACACGGTGGCCCGGCTGTTCTCCGACTCCGTGCAGAAGACCATGAAGCAGCGCGTCATCGTCGAGAACAAGAGCGGCGCCAACGGCATGATCGCCTTTGAAGCGGCAGCACGCGGCAAGACCGACGGCATCGCGCTGGTGCAATGCACGACCGGACCGATGGGTGTGAGCCCGGTGCTGCCCGGCCTGGTGCTGCCGATCAACATGAACAAGGACTTGCAGCCCGTCGCACGCTTCGTGGTGGCGAACTGGGGCATCGCGGTGCCGAAGGACTCGCCACACAAGACGCTCGCCGACCTGATCGCCTACGGAAAATCCAACCCCGGCAAGTTGAACTACGGCCATTCGGGTGTTGGCTCCCTGCAACAGCTTGCCGCCGAATGGCTGGCGGCGAAGGGCGGCTTCAAGATGCAGGGCATCGCCTATCGCGGCACGGGGCCCGCCGTACAGGAGCTGATGGGCGGCCGGCTCGATCTCGTGGTGACCAGCCTCGGCGACTTTTCCGGCCAGGCCCGGGGTGGCGAGCTGCGCATCCTCACTATGATCGACGACGTGGGATCGCCGCAATTTCCCGGCGCGCCGCAGGCTTCCGCTACCCTGCCGGGCTACGCGGTTACTGGCTGGATCGGTGTCTGCGGGCCGCGCGGCCTGCCGGCCTCGGCCCTCCGCTGGTGGGAGAACGCCACGGTCCAGGCCTTGAAGGATCCCGACCTGCACAAGCGCATGCCCGATTTCGGGCTGGCGCCCGGCTATCAGGGCGCGGAAGATTTCCAGAAGACCATCGCGGCCGAGCAGGCGCGCTGGAAATCCGTGATCGAGGCCACGGGAATCAAGGCGGAGTAGTCGGATGCGCAACTCGCGAATCGAGGTCCGCCCGCTCGCCGGGTCTGGCGGCGCGGAGATATCCGGCGTCGATGTCTCGCAAGACCTCGACAGCGAAACAGTGGGCGAAATCCGCGATGCGCTGAACGAGCATTGCGTCGTCTTCTTCCGCGACCAGGAGCTCAGCGTCGAACGGCAAAAGGCCTTCGCCCGCCGCTTCGGCGATCTCTTCATCCATCCCAACTATGCCGGCATCGGCGACGATCCCGAGATCGTCATGGTGCGGCGTGAGCCGGGCGACACGGGCTATGTCGGCGAGGACTGGCATGCCGATACCACGATGGTCGCCGAGCCGCCGATGAGTGCTATCCTCTACGCCATCGAGGTGCCGCCCTATGGTGGCGACACCATGTTCGCCAACCAGTATCTCGCCTACGAGACGCTGTCGGACGGCATGAAGAAAATGCTGTCTGGCCTGCGCGCCGTGCACACCGACATCATGGTGGCAGGCCCCCAGGCCGGCAAAAACAAGGGCCGCTCTACCAAGCATCGCGACGACGCGGGTTGGCGCGAGACGCGCAACGCCCATCCCGTGGTGCGCACCAATACCGAGACCGGCCGCAAGATGCTGTTCGTCAACAAGTCCTACACGGCGGGCTTCGAGGGCATGAGCGAGACCGAGAGCAGCGGTTTGCTAGACTTCCTGCTCGAGCACGGCAACCGGCCGGAATTCACCTTCCGCTACCGCTACGAGAAAGGCTCGATCGCCTTCTGGGACAACCGCAGCGCCAAGCACATTGCGCTGGGCGACACCGGCCCGTTCCGCCGCCTGATGCGCCGCGTGCAGATCAGCGGCGACAGGCCCGTTTGACGAGGCCCTTTTGACGAGGCCGGCCTAACCTACCCGCATCAGGCGTAGGCGCGGATCGAGCAGGTCGCGCAAACCATCGCCCAGCATGTTGAGGCCGAGCACCGCCAGCGCGATGGCCAGGCCGGGCCAGATCGCCAGCTCCGGCGCCTGAAAAATGTAGGTTTGGGCATCGCGCAGCATGCGGCCCCAGGACGGCGTCGGCGGTTGCGCGCCAAGGCCAAGATAGCTCAGACCCGCCTCGGCCAAGATCGCCACGGCGAACTGGATGGTCGCCTGCACGATCAGCACGCTGGCGATATTGGGCAGCACGTGCTTCAGCGTGATGCCGAGCGGCCCCTGCCCCATGGCGATGGCGGCGCGCACGAAGTCGCGGCCCCACATCGAGAGTGCCGCGCCGCGCGTCACGCGAGCGAAGACCGGAATATTGAAGATGGCGATGGCCAGCACGGCGTTCTTGGCATTGGCGCCCAGCACCGAGGCGATGAGAATAGCGATCAGTACGGCCGGGAAGGCAAAGATAAGGTCCGACGTGCGCGACAGCATCTCGTCGACCCAACCGCCCCGCGCCGCAGCCCAGGCGCCCAGCATGACGCCCAGCGCCATGCCGAGGCTGACCGCCAGCAACCCGACAGTGATGGACGTTTCAGCGCCCACCATGATGCGCGAAAGCACGTCGCGGCCGAGATGATCGGTGCCCAGCAGGTACTTGGACGACGACGGCAGCAGCTTCGACCGCATTGCCAGCTCGTCATAGGCATGCGGCGTCCAGAACAGCGCTAGTAGGGCCGTGCCGGCAAAGAGGACCAGCAGCACGAAGCCGATCTGGAAGCCGACATGGCGGCGCGCGCGAGTAGCGAAGTCCTTCATGCCCTGATCTTTGGCCGCGGATCGAGTGCTGCATAGGCCAGATCAACCAGCAGATTGACGCCGAGCACGAGGATGGTGAACAGGATCACCACGTTCTTGATGACGATGAGGTCGCGGTTGTTGATCGAATCGTAGACCAGCTGGCCGACGCCGGGCAGGCGGAAGACGCTTTCGATGATGACCGCGCCGGCCACGAGAAAGCCCGCGATCAGGCCAGCCACCGTGGTCACCGGGATCAGCGCGTTGCGCAGGGCATGGCTGAACAGGACTGTCCGTTCCGGCGCGCCCTTGGCGCGGGCGGTGCGGATATAATCCTCGCGCAACGTGTCGAGCATCGCGGAACGCGTGACGCGCGTCAGGATGGCGATCTCGCCCAGCGACAGCGACAGCGCCGGCAGGATCAGCGCATGCAGCGAGCGCCAGGGGTCCTGCGCCCAGCCGGGGAATCCACCAGCCGGGAAGAT
>JBBRFD010000049.1:0-27170 GCA_038224985.1 Reyranellales bacterium | reverse complement strand
GGGCATGGTCCGGGAGCGTAGATGTTTGGCTTGTTCAACCCGGCAGCCGGGGGCTTGGAAGAACGGGGGCCGGGCTGGTTTCGCCCCGCCCGCCCTGTGCCCTATAGTGGCCCCGTCGGCGGCCTGGGCACTCTGCGGGCGCTGCGCCATAACCTGATTTCGGCCTTTGGCGAAAGCGACTACGAAACCGGCACCCATGCCAGCCGCATGTTTCGCCGGCAGGTCGTCGTGGTCAACGAGCCCGCGACCATCAAGCACGTGATGGTCACCCATAACGAAAATTTCGAGCGCAAAAGCCCCCAGATGCGCCGCGCCCTGGAGCCTCTGCTGGGCGACGGCCTGTTCATCTCTGACGGCAAGACCTGGCAGCACCGGCGTCCCCTGGTGACCGATATCGTCCACCGCAACCGCATGCCGGTGTTCGGCCCCAGCATGGAAGCCGCCGCCGCCGATATGGCCGGACGCTGGGAGAGGCGGCCGGCCGGCGAGGTCTTCGACGCCCTGTCCGAGATGGCCGAACTCACGGCCGAGATCATCGGCCGGGCGGTGTTCGGCCAGAAAGTGGGGCCCGCGGCGGCGCGCGAGGTGGTGGCCGGCTTCGCCGACTACCAGCAGCTGATCGACAATGTGAATCTCGCCTATTATCTCGGCGCCGACGAAGGCTGGCCGGTGTGGCGCGGCCTGAAGATGCGCCGGGCGATCAGGCGCATCCATAAGGTGATCGACGGCACCATCGCGCGGCACCTCGAGCAGGGTGGGGAAGAAGCCGACACAAATTCCATGGTCGCCTTGCTGGCGCGCCGCCAGGGCCGCAACCCCGACCTCGATCTCGACCTCGACGCCTTGCGCAGCGAAGCGGCGACCCTGTTCATGGCGGGCCACGAGACCACCGCCGCCACGCTCACCTGGGCCTGGTATCTGCTGTGCAACGCGACGTGGGTCGAGGAGGCGGTACATCTCGAAATCGAGCGGGTCGTGGGGGGCCGACTGCCCACCGTCGACGACGTGCCGAAGCTCGACTGGTGCCGGGCGGTCATCGAGGAGACGCTCAGGCTCTATCCACCCGTCCCGATTCTGTCGCGCCAGGCGCGCGATGCCGACCGCGTCGGCGACATCGAAGTCGAGCCGGCGGCTCTGGTCGTTGTTGTCCCTTGGCTGCTGCATCGCGCCCGCGACCTGTGGGATCGGCCGCACGACTTCCTGCCCGAGCGCTTCATCGGCGCGGCGCGACCACAGCCCTATTCCTACATTCCCTTCGCCACGGGCCCGCGCGTTTGTCCGGGAATGGTCTTCGGCCTGACCGAGGCGGTGCTTTGCCTTGCCACGCTGGCCCAGCGTTTCAGTGTGCGGGTGACGCCGGGTTATCGCGTCGAGCCGCTCTGCCGGTTGAGCCTCCGGCCAAGTGGTGGCATGCCAGTGTCGCTGCGGCGGCGCTGAGCGCCGGCCCGGTCACTTGGCGTTCGGATCGGTGCCGGGCCGACTCCGGGCCGGCTCCTCGCGGGCCAGTCGTTTCAAGACGACGATCATGCCGACGATGTAGAGCCCGAGATTGATCGCGATCCAGTTGAAGCCGAGGATATCGGCATAGGTCACTTCGAAGCCAAAGAGCGTGAACGGGGTCGGCGGCACGAGGTAGAACAGCACATTCATGGCCAACAACAGGCAGCGCACCTCGGTGAGGCCGATACCGCCGCTGGCGAGATTGAAGACGCGGCTGACTTCGACACGCAGCAGGCCCTGTACCGTCATCATGTAGAAGGCGGCGAGACAGAGCGCCGCCGTCTCGAACCGCAGATACCCCGAGATGCCGAGCCCCGTGGCGAGCAGGAGCTGGCTGACAACGTCGATCGACTGGTCGAGAAAGAAGCCATAACGCGGCCGCTGGATGCCGTGCCGTCGCGCCACACGACCGTCCAGCGAATCGCCGAACCAGTTGATGACCAGCCCGGCGTTCGCCAACCACAGACCGGCCGGATATCGGGCCGCCAGCAGGTAGCCGCCGAAGATCACAAGCGCTCCGGCAAAGCCCAGTGCCGTCAGGCGGTCTGGCGTGGCGGAGGCCGGCAGGCGCACCACCAGCCATTCGAGCAGGCGATGCTCGGGCGCGGCCAGAAACCCGTCGTTGACTCGCAAGAAAGGCGGAACATTAGGCGACATCCGTTCAACCTACATGAAATCGCGTGCCGTGCGCGAACAGGCGGCGGACAGATTCCGGCATCAACAGTGAAAAGCGCGTGAGCCAGAAGGGAACAAGCGGGAAGCCGATCGTCGCCCTGTTGCGGTGCAGGCCTTCGAGGATGCGCGCCGCTGCATCGTCGGCCGCGATCTCGCCCGGGCGCGCGCCGATATGGATATCGGCCATGCCGGTCGCGACATAGCCGGGGCAGGCGACGACGACCTTGATGCCCTCGGCGGCGACCGCTTCGCGCAGCGCCAGACCGTAGAACAACAGCCCTGCCTTGGAGGCGGAATAGGCCGGCGCGTCCGTGAGCGGCACGAGAGCCGCCAGCGAGGCCACAAGAATGATCTCGCCACGGCGGCGCGCCCGCATGCCCGGCAGCACCAGGTGCAGGATATCGATGGCGGCGATCAGGTTGGTTTGCAGCACGCGCCTTGCGGTCTCGCCGTCTTCGACGGCCTGGTCGGCATGGCGGCCGTCGAGAATGCCGGCGTTCAGAATCAGCAGGTCGACGGGGGCGTCGCCTAGAAAGGCGGCAATTGCGGCACTGTCCTGCACATCGAGCGCCGCCGTGCGGCAGGCCGCTCCCCTGGCCCGGCATTCGCCGGCGACCGCGTCGAGTCGGGTGGCGTCGCGGCCGACGAGGGCCAGCGCACACTCTGTCCCGGCGAGCCGGCGGGCGAGAGCGGCGCCGATGCCGCTGGACCCTCCTGTAATGACGATGGATTTTAGTGCCTTGGCCTTCATCAAAACCTTTCGACTCCACTATGCTTGGCTGTCGTCACCAACCGCAGCAAATTTTCTAGTTCGGCGTGCTCCAGGGTACCGATGACATAGTCGGAGAGTGCGTGGGCTGGCCAGCGCCTCCCGAGTCGGTCGGAGCGGAATTGTCCTTCTCGAGAACGAGGCGGTGCAAGGTCACCTGCTTCTGATTGAAGCCGACCCAGGACACGGGGAAAAAAACCAGATAGCGATTGTAGGTTTCCACCCCGACCAGTTGGAGCGCCTCTTCACGGTTTTCGACAAGGCGATCAAACCAGGCTTTTAAGGTGGGTCGATAGTCGTGGCTCGAATCGTGGAGGAGTTCGAACCCCATCTCGCGCGCGGCGCCAAGAATATCGCTGTGCAGGCTGCAGATCGAGCCGGGGAAGAACAATTGAGTTGTTATCGCGCCCGTCGGCAAGGGATCCTTGTTCAACGAGAAGAAATGCAAGACCAGCCTGCCGTTCGGCACCAGCGCTTTGTGCAGCTTCTGCAGGAAGGGAAGCACTTCATCTGGCCTGACATGCTCCATCGCGCCGATGCCATAGATTTTGTCGAACGATTCCGGCATGAATTCCGCGGTGATGTAGTTGTCGAGCAGGACGTTGAAACCAAGTTTTTCCCGGACATGACGCGCCTGTTCCTTCGACAGGGTTATGCCCCACAGCGACTCCTTGTCCCCGGTATGGGCGTGAATATGGCGCAGCATAGGCCCCCAGCCGCAGCCGAGATCGAGTATGCGCTCCCCCGCGGCGGGCCGGATCAGGTTCAGGAGGTAGTCGGCCTTGCGGCGCTGAGCGATCTCTATCGTATCGTCCGGCCGCTCGAAATCGGCGCAGGTGTAGAACATGAATTCGCGATCGAGAAACAGCCGGTAGAATTCGTTGGAGACGTCATAGTGATGCTCGATACCGGCGGCGTGGCCCTGAGCGAACATTCGAGCCATCACGCGCCGACGCTGAAAACGCGGGGGATAGACGTCTATGAAGGTCTGCATCAACCTCGGTGGCGTGCCAGTAAAGTAGTGCCAGGCGAAATCAGCGCTGAGCGGTTTGGGGTTGCCGATATGAAAGCGCACCAGCGCATAGGACAGTCCGAAGCGGAACGTGTCGAGAATTGCCCGGCCGAGACGCCACGCAAACACGGCTCGCTCAGGCTCCCGCCAGGGCGTTGATGAAGGAAGGGCCGCTTCTTACCTTCGACAGCTCTTCGGCCACGGTATCGAGGACGCCGGTGATATGCTCGGGCTTGTGCTCGCTGGTGATGAAGAAGCGCAGGCGCGCCTGGTTTTCCGCCACGCCGGGGAAGATCGCCGGCACGAGATTGTAGCCGCGCTCCAGCAGGCGGTTGGACAGGATGACGGCGTGCGGCGAACTGCCGACGATGATCGGAATCACCGCGGCGCCGATGCTGGGGCCGGTGTCGAGCCCGCGCGCGCGGGCGCCGTCGACGAAGGCGCGGCCGTTGCCGCGCAGGCGTGCCAGGCGTTCGGGCTCGGCCAGCATGACATCGATGGCGGTGCGCGCGGCGGCGGCGATCGGCGGCGGCGAGCCGACGCTGAAGACGAAGCCCGGCGAGGTGTATTTCAGGATATCGATCAGCGCGCGGCAGCCGGCGATATAGCCGCCGGCTGCCGAGAAGGTCTTGCTGAGCGTGCCCATCCAGATGTCGATATTGGCCGGGTCGATGCCCTGCTCCTCGGCGACGCCGCGTCCCGTCGCGCCGAGCACGCCTATCGAATGGGCTTCGTCGACCATCAGCCAGGCATCGTAGCGGCGCTTCAAGACGACCAGGCGGGCGAGGTCCGGCATGTCGCCGTCCATGCTGTAAAGACCCTCGGTCACGATGAGCGCCCGGCGGTGGCGCGCGCGGTTGAGCTTGAGCGCGCGTTCCAGCGCGTCGAGATCGCCATGGGCCGCCAATATGCGCTTGGCCCCCGACAGCTTGGCGCCTTCCACTGCGCTGTTGTGGATCAGCGCATCGCTGACGATCAGGTCCTGGGGCCCCAACAGGCCGCCGATGACCGAGACATTGGTGGCATGGCCGCTGACGAAGGACAGCGCTTCCTCGGTGCCATGCAGACGGGCCAGCGCAGCCTCGAGATCGCGGTGGACCGGGCGTTCGCCGGCGGTGAGGCGGCTGGCCGAGACCGAGGTGCCGAAGCGGTCGATGGCATTCTTGGCCGCGGCCGCGACCGCGGGATGAGCGTTGAGACCGAGATAATCGTAGGAGGAAAAATTCACCACGGGTCGGCCGGCAATGGAGGTCATCTCGCCCGCCCGCCCGTCGTGCAAACGATGGAAGGGGTTGTCGATTCCGGCGATCTCGCCGGCCGCCCTGTAAAGTTTAAGCTGGTCGTGCTCGGGCAGCGTAGAGAAGTCGAAAGTCACAACGGTCCTTCGAGCTTCTTCGATCGTTCGAGGACGGCTCCGATCGCCCGCTGCCGTTCGTCCTGGCTCGACGCCTCGGCCTCGGCGTTGAAATGGCTGCCGCCCAGCGACGCGATGATTCCCGGTATCGGCGCCTCTTCGACCGCGGGCGGTGTGCCGTTGCGCGCGATCAGCGGCGCGATGCGACGCGCCACGTCGGCCGGAGTGATGCCGCTTGCCAGCGACATCATCGGCAGTTCGATCTGCAGCGTGTTCTCCACCGTCGTGCGCAATTCGAGCATCATCAGCGAATCCATGCCGATTTCCGCCAGCGGGCGATGCCGGTCGATTTCCTTGGCCGGCAGGCGCAGCACGCGCGCGATCTCGTCGGCGACAATGTCGAGCAGCGCGCCGGCGGCGTCCTCCAGCGACAGGGTCGCCAGCCTGTCCAGCACCGCGGCCGAATCCGCCGTGGTCCGCGAGCCCTTGGCCACACCGATCCGGTTGAAAGCGGGCGATCGCACCGCCGCCAATTCGCGCTTGGCCACGGCCCAGTCGATGCGGGCGATGGCGCAAACGGCGGTCTTCTGCCGTTGCTGGCGATCCCACATCCAGTCGAGCCCGTCGAGCGCCTGGCGCGCGGCGATCAAATTGGAGGCGAAGCGCTTCTTGAGATTGGTGTCGGTTTCGATGTTGCGCGACAGGTAACCCGCATCCTCGATGCCGCCCCAGGCCACGGCCATCGCCGGTACGCCTTGCGAGAAGAGGCGTCGCGCCACACCTTCGAGCCAGGCATTGGCGGCGACATAATTGTATTGGCCGGGATTGCCGAACAGCGTCGTCGCCGAGGAATAGAGCAGCAGGTAGTCGAGCTTGAGGCCGCGCGCGAGGCGCTCGAGATGGAATGCTCCGGTCACCTTGGGCTGCACCACCGGATCGATCGAGGCGCGGTCCATGCCGTCGATCAGCCGGTCGTCGAGCACCATCGCGGCATGGACGATGCCCTTGAGCGGATGGCGGGCGGCGGCGCGGCGCAGCAGGCGCTCCAACGCCACAGCGTCGGTCGCGTCGACGGCGGCGGTCTCGACGGAGACGCCCGCGCCACGCAATGCTTCGATCTTGGCAAGGGAATCCGGCGACATCTGGCCGGAGCGGCTGACGAGCACGAGATGCTGGGCGCCGCGTCCCGCAAGCCATTCGGCGGTGGCGAGCCCGAAGCCGCCGGTGCCGCCGATCACGACATGGACGCCCTCGGCGCTGACCGGGAAGACGCCGCCGCTGGCGGTCGACGCGCTGGTATGGCGTGCCGGCGTGACCACGATCTTGCCGATGTGTCCGGAGTGCTGCATCAGGCGGAAAGCCTCGGCGATGCGCTCACCCTCGAATACGCGATAGGGCAGCGGCGCCAGCAGCTGCCCGGCGAATAGTTCGGCCAGCCTGGCGAAGATTTCCTGCGCCAGCTCCTGATGCCCACTCATCAGCTGGTCGACGTCGACCCCGAAGTAGGCGAGGTTGCGACGGAACGGCCGCAGGCCGACATGAGTATTGGCGTAGAAGTCGCGCTTGCCCAGTTCGACGAAGCGTCCGAAGGGCCGCAGGCAATCGACCGAGCGGATCATCGCCTCGCCGGCCAGCGAATTCAGCACGACGTCGACGCCCTTGCCGCCGGTCCAGGCCATGACCTCGTCGGCGAAGGCGAGGCTGCGCGAATTGCACACGAAGTCGACGCCGAGATTGCGCAGCAGCGCGCGCTTCTCCGCGTTGCCGGCGGTGGCGATGACGCGTGCGCCGCAATGCTTGGCGATCTGCAATGCAGCGAGGCCGACGGCGCCCGCGCCGCCATGCACCAGCACCGTCTCGCCTTTGCGCAAGGCCGCGAGATGGACCAGCGAATAATACGCCGTGAGGAAGGCGACGGGCAGCGTGGCACCCGCCTCGAGCGAAATCCCCGCCGGCAGGCGACACGTGGCAAAGGTGGGGGAGACGACGTGGCTGGCAAAGGCGTCGGGCACGAAGGCCATGACGCGATCACCGACGGCGAAGCCCGCGCTATCGGGTCCGATCGCGCTCACGGTGCCGGCGCATTCCATGCCGAAGCCGGCGCCGGCATAACCGTCCTCGAGCGCTTCCTCGGGCAGGAGCCGGAGGTTCCACATGACGTCGCGGAAATTCAGTCCGGTCGCGGCCACTTCGATCTGGATCTGGCCGGGACCCGGAACCGGCCGGCGAGCGGATATCCAGGCCAAGGCTTCGCGGCTGGTGCGGCGGCGCGCCGCCAGCTTCACGGCTTCGCCGTCGGCCAGAACCTCGACGGCGTCGTTAGCGGCGGCGCCGCGCTCGATGCGCGAGACGATGCGGCGGTCGGCCGTCAGGAAGATCTCGCGCTCGTCGCCCGGCGCCTGCGTCTCGGCCTTGATCTGCTCCGGCGAAGCGCCGGCGACGCCGAGGCAGCGCAGCTGTACACCGGCATATTCGTTCTGCATGACACGCAGCGCCGAAGTGAGGGCGCACCACATTGGCCGCTCGAGTGGCGGAACCTGCGGTTCGGCGGCGCCGAAATCGACGATCACCCAGACCTGCGGCGAGTCGTCGTCGCCAAGGCGGCGGCAGCGGTCGGCGAGATCGGCGAGATGGCCGCTCAGAATCTCGACCGGATCGGTGTCGGCATTGCGCGCATCGATCTTCCAGGTCGTGGCGGAGGCTTCCGTCTCGCTCTCGACCTTTGCCACGGCGGCAGCATCGCCGGCCGCCGTGGCGGCGATGACGATGCCGATGCGATCTTGCCCCGCAAACGGGCGGGCCTTCACGCCCTTGAGACCGGCAGCCTCGAGCTCGTCGGTCCACTCGGCGGCGTCGAGGAGCGTGCCGATGGGGAAATCGGCATTGGCCGAGCGCGCCCACCACGACAGGCGGGTGCCGCGCACGATGTCCCAGAACAGGCTGGGCGCTAGTTCGCCCGCCACGAAAGGCGCACCGGGGCGCAGCAGGCGCAGGACGCGGCCGATTTCGCCGCTGCCGGTAGCCGCGATTTCGCCGAGGGAATCGATGGCGAGCGCAATATCGACTGTGCCGGCCGGCAGGTTGTCGATTTCGTTCCACGGCAGGCAGCGTATGTGCGCCGTCTGGTCGCCAAGGGCGGCGCGGGCCTGCTCGACGCGATCGGCGACGAGGTCGGTGACGACGATGTCGAGATTGGCGAAACGGCCGGCGAGATCGCTCGCGACCTCGATGTGATCGGCGCCGACCAGCAGAAGCTGCAGCAGCCGGCTCTTGTCCGCCGCTTCGAGTGCCTGGGCGATCGAGGCCGCCGCATTGCGGCGGAGCAATGAGATCTGGTTGGAGGCGATCCCGAGCTGCCGCCAGTGAGCCGAGCCCAGTTCGGCCATCGCCTGATCGTCGCCGGCCAGCAGGCGGCCGAGAATTTTCTCGAGATGCGAGAGGCTGGCCGCCTCCGCTCCCATGGTCGGATGGCGCGCCAGTATCGAGCGTGCGACCGAATCGATATCGGGCAAGTCGCAGGTCGGCGCAGGCAGGCGCTGGCCGTTCCGTTCGACGGCCTGTCCCTTGGCTTCGAGATGCCAGAGCAGGGCGGCGCGCAGGAAAGCCGACCATTCCGGCCGTTCATCGGCCGCATCGCCGGTCTCGCGCAGCGCCGACCAGGCGGCCCGCAGGCAGCCGGCTTCGAGAAGCCGCAACGTCTCGGACAGGTCCTCGGATTCCGCCGTCGCCGGCCTGTCGCTTGCGGCCGGGTACAGCACCGACGGCGCGCCCGGCGCGTCGAGCTGCCAGGCATCGGTGCGATAGCTGAGTGCGCGCGAATCGGCGGCGAGTTCAGCCGGCGCCTCGATCAGCCTTGCGCCCTGGATGGAGAGAATGGTGGCGCCGTTCTCGTCGAACAGGCTGAGGTCGGCCAGGGTCGAGGTGAGCGAGCGGCGCATCGTCCAGATGACGCTACGCGCCGCCACGGCCCCCGGCTTGAACACCCGCACGCGCCCGAAATGGATGGGCAGCATGCGCGATACCGGCATGTAGGTGATGCCACCTTCTTCCGAGGCGAATTGAATATGCAGCGCGGCATCGAGCGCTGTGAGATCGATGACGTGTTCCTTGAAATCCGCAGCGAAAGCCTCGGCCGGCGGTTCGAAGACGGCGGTGGCGCAGGTGTTGCTGAGGAAGGCGGCCTGTCGTGCGCGTTGGAAGGCGGGCCCGTAGGAAAAGCCAAGTGCCCGGGCAGCGGCGTAGATGGTCGCTTTGGGAACGACGATGGTGCCGACAGGTTCGTTGGGCCAAGCCGCCTCAGCGTCCTCGACCGGAGCGCGGCCGACGACACTGCGGGCATTCAGCGCCCAGTCGCTTTCGCCACGAGGACGCGAGAGAAATTCCACGATGCCGGTATCGGCCGACAGCCGCACCAGCGTCTCGAAGGCCGTGCCGCCTTCGAACATCAGGGGCCGCAGCACGTCGAGATCGCGCAGTTCCAGTGCGCCGTCGCCCAAGGCTTCGCGACCGGCAGCCAGCATCACTTCGACGTAGGCGGTCGCCGGATAGATACAAACGTCGCCCACCTTGTGATCGGCGATCCACGGAAAGAGCTGCGGATCGACCGTCGAGAACCACTCCGTCGAGTCCCGCCGCGGCCGTGCGCCCAGCAGGGCATGCCGCGCCTCGGCGAAGACATTGGTCGCCTCGGCCGAGAGCGTGACCTTGAATTGCGTGTGACGCCACGGATAAAGCGGCAAGTCGACGGCCGAGGCGGGCGGCGCGCCGAAGAACCGTTGTGCATCGACCTGGCCGCCGGCGATGACGACGCGCGAGACCGCCTGGTCCAGGGCGTTGGCCGCGCGGCCTTCCTCGGACTCGGTCAGGGTCTCGACGATGACGCCGCGCTGGCCGGCCTCGCGCAGCATGTCGCGCACGTAGCTCGCGAGGATCGGCTTGGGGCCGATTTCGACGAAGATGCGCAGGCCGTCCTTCACGAGACGGTTGAAGCCGGCCTCGAACTGCACCGGCTCGCGCACATTGCGCCACCAATGCTCGGGGCCCAGCACACCGGACGATTCGACCAGATCGCCGGTCACCGACGACACGAAGCGGCGGCGCGCCGGCAGCGGCTTCAGGCCGTCGAGCTCGCGCAGCAGCGGGGCGCGCACCGGATCGACCAATGCGCTGTGGAACGGGTAGTCGAGATCGAGCTGGCGCGCGCTGATTCGCAGCGTCGCCGCCGCCGCGAGCACGCGCTCGATCTCGTCGACCGGGCCGGAGACGGTGACGCTGCGCCAGCTGTTGATGGCTGCAACATCGACGCCGGGAGCATTGGCGGTCTTGAGGAAGCGGCGGGCCTCGCGGTCGCTCAGCATGAGGGCCGCCATGCCCCCGCTGCCACGAACCGATTCCTGGTGGCGGCTGCGCGCCGTCACGACATCGATCGCCTGGTCGAGGCTGAGCGCACCGGCCGCCCAGGCGGCGGCGATTTCGCCGACGCTATGGCCCAGCGTCGCCGCCGGCTGCAACCCGCAATCCTCGAGCACGCGCACCGTCGCCATCTGCAGGGCCAGCAGCAGCGGCTGGGAATAGGTCGCCTGGCGCAGCTTGGATGCGAGATCGTCGGCGAACAGCAGGTCGACGATCGACCATTTCTGCGCCTTGGCGAAATGGCCGGCGATGTCTTCGAGCGCGGCGCGGAAACGCGTGTCGCTGTGCCATGCGTCGCGGCCCATGCCGGCCCATTGCGAGCCGTTGCCGGAGAAGAGATAGGCGACGGGCAGGTTGCTGCCCAGCGCCTGTCCGGTCAGGACCGGCGACGCGGTCTCGCCGCGGGCAAACCGCTCGGTGCGGTGACGGATCTCGTCGGTCGTGCTTCCCGGGACGATGGCGCGGTGCGGAAGGGCGTCGCGCAGATGGGCTGCGGCCCGGATGTAGTCCGCCGCCGCGCGCTTGTCCGACGGCCAGTGCTGGACATAAGACGAGGCGAGCATGGTGAGGGCATCTGCGGAATGGGCCGAGAGCAGCAGCGGCGGCGCCTGGCCTTCGCTGCGCACCGGGGCGACACTGACATTCCTGACGGCGGTGTCCTCGCCGCGCAGGATGACATGGGCATTGGTGCCGCCGAAGCCGAAGGAACTGACGCCGGCCAGCGCCGGGCTGCGTCGTTCCGGCGGGCGCCAGTTGCGGTCGATCACGCGCAGGTTCAACTCGCCGAAGGGAATGTGCGGATTGGGCGTCTGCTGATGCAGGGTCGCCGGTACCATCCCGGCGTTCAGCGACAGGATGGATTTCAGCATGCCGGCCAGCCCAGAGGCGGGCTCGAGGTGGCCGATGTTGGATTTCACCGAGCCGATCGGCAGCGGTTGCGAACGCCGCTGCGCCAGCGCCTTGCCGAGCGCATCGGCCTCGAGCGGATCGCCAACCTTGGTGCCGGTGCCATGCGCTTCCACGAAGCTGAGTTCGCTCGGGTCGATGGCGAAATCGGCATAGACCTGCTCGAGCAGCTTGCGTTGCGATTCGGCGGAGGGCAGCGACAGGCCCGTCGTGCGGCCGTCCTGGCCGACGCCGGAGCCTACGATCGTGGCGTGGATGCGACTGCGCGCCTTGCGGGCCGCCGCCATGGAGCGAAGGACCATGACGATCGCGCCTTCGGAGCGCACGTAGCCGTCGGCGTCGCCATCGAACGAGCGGCAGCGGCCGGTGGGCGACAACATCGAGGCGCGCGAGAAGCCGATATAGGACATCGGCGAGAGCAGGAGATTGACGCCGCCCACGATGGCGGTGTCGACGGTGCCGTTGCGGATCGCCTCGACGGCGAGGTTGATCGCGACCAGCGAGGACGAGCAGGCGGTATCGACCGTGAGGCTGGGGCCGCGCAGATCGAGATTGTAGGAAATGCGGTTCGACATGATGCTGAGCGTATTGCCCGTCATCAGGTAGCTGTCGCAGGCGACCGGGTCGGAGATGAGCCGCGCGACGTGGTCGACCGAGGAGGCGCCGACGTAGACTCCGACATCCTGGCCGGCCAGCGACGAGGGCCGGATGCCGGCATGGGCCAGCGCATCGTGCGCTACTTCCAAAAGATGGCGTTGCTGCGGATCGACCTGCTCGGCCTCGCGCGGGCTCATGCCGAAGGCTGCCGCGTCGAAGCCCCAGACATCGTCGATCACGCCGGCGGCGTAGGTGTAGCTGCGGCCCGACTGGTCATGCGAGGGGTGGAGGAACGAATGGGTCGGGAAACGGTCGGGCGTGATCGAGGTCACGCTGCAGCGGTTGTCCTTGAGCAGCGACCAGAAGGCATCGACGGTCCGGGCGCCGGGCAGGCGGGCCGCGTAACCTACGATCGCAATCTCGTCACGGCTCGTCATCGACGTCGGCCCCCATAGGTCACGCCCTCGTGACCCATCCATCAGCTTTGCCCTGAAAACCCGGGCAGAATTAAGACGCTAACGTATGATTTCGCTGCTTAATTTCACTCTTACATGAGTCTTACACCCACCGAGCAACTGATACCGACAGCGTTTGCCATTGGCAATGGCGCCTGCGCCCATTCGCTCCGGTTGGAGCGCGCTATGTGCCCCACTTCAGGGAGCGCGCGCCGGCCAAAAGGCTCGACATCGGGCCGGCAGGCAAACCCGGCGCTTTCAAGGTCTTCTAGCAGGGCAAGCCTTTGTCCAAGGCCAAGCTCGAGCTGATCGCCGAGTCGGGCTGGAAGCGCGAGTTGAAAACCGACAGGCAGGGCTTGGTCGAGGCTTCGCTGCCCTGGAAGGTCGCCTATGTCATCGAGGTCGCCCATACCGAGGCTACAGCGGGCGCAAGCTGGGCGACGTGGCTCATCACGCGATGCGGCTTCGCCACTACCCTGTGTCGGGGCAGGTGCAGCTCAAGTTCGTTGCCGTCAGCACCTCGACGCAATTCATCCAGGACAAGAAGCTGCTGACGCTCGCCGCCACCAGCCGCGCCTGTACCAAGGCGCGGCCCGATTTGCCGACGGGGCCGAGATGGGTGCGCCAGGCTTCGAGGGTTACCTCTGGATGGGTATCGTAGCGCCCGCCGGCATTCCCAAGGCAGCAGTCGACAAGGTGACCGCTTCGGTCCAGCGCGCCGTCGTCGGCACCGACTGGATCGAGCGCTTCGACAAGGAAGGCATCGATCCCTCGGGCATGGGCGCCGAGGAATTCCGTGCGACGATCTCGCGCGAGGTCGGCTTCTACCGCGATCTCGCCAAGGCGAGCCAGATCAAGGCGGGTTGAAACTTCACATTGGCTGACTTGCCCACTGGCCGTGTTGTCATAATTTGTTCAAACTTCAAGCCCGATGCTGAAAATTGAAGGTCTAACCAAGATTTACGGTCAGGTGGCGGCGGTCGATAACGTCACCTTCGACATTCCCGCCGGTCAGATGGTGGGCATCATCGGCCGTTCCGGTGCCGGCAAATCCACGTTGCTGCGCATGATCAACCGCCTGACCGATCCGACCTCGGGCCGCATCCTTTGCGATGACGTTTTCTCTGGCGACACCGATGTCGGCGCGCTGCGTGGCAAGCGCCTGCGCGAATGGCGTGCCCGTTGCGCCATGGTCTTCCAGCAGTTCAACCTCGTGCCGCGCCTGCAGGTGCTGACCAACGTGCTGGTGGGCCGCATCAGCTATCACGCCACGCTACCCGGATTGCTCGGCTTCTTCTCCGATCACGACCGCGCGCTGACGGTGCGGGCGCTCGAGCGGCTCGACATGGTCGACCATGCCTTGCATCGCGCCGATGCCCTGTCGGGTGGCCAACAACAACGTGTCGCCATCGCCCGCGCGCTGGTGCAGGAGCCCAAGATCCTGCTGGCGGACGAGCCCATCGCCTCGCTCGACCTGCGCAACGCCACCATCGTCATGGACGCGCTGCGCCGCATCAACAAAGAGGACGGCATCACTGTCGTCGCCAACCTGCACCTGCTGCAATCGGCGCGGGACTACTGCGACCGCATCATCGGCATGCGCAAGGGCACGGTCGTGTTCGATGGCCCGCCCGTGGCGCTGACCGATGGGCAGGCGCGCGAGATCTATGCCGCGGGTAGCGGCGGAACCGAGGAAGAGGTGGCTTTGGCGCTCGACGCGACGTCGACGCCCGTTCATCACTAAAAAAAGAAAAACGTCACTAGGGGGAAATCATGATCGCACGCATTGCAGGCAAGGCCGCTCTTGGCGCCTTCTCGGCCGCGCTCTTCGCCGCGACGCCGGTATTGGCGGACGAGTTCAACAACGGCTGGCAGCAGAAGTATCCGGTCGTGAAGTACGGCGTCATCCCGGTGGAGACGCAGGGCCAGACCACCAAGTCGTCGGATGCCTTCCTGGCCCATGCCCAAAAGGAAACCGGCGCCAAGTGGGAGCTCTACACCGCGACCGATTATTCCGGCGTGATGAACGCCCTGATTGCGGGCCAGATCCATGTCGCCTGGCTCTCCGGCTTCAGCTACTGCCAGACCCACGCCGACTCCAAAGGGGGCGTCGAGGCGCTGGTGGCGGCGCAGGAGCCCGATGGCTCGATGGGCTATACCTCGGTCATCGTCGTAAAAGCCGACAGCCCCTACAAGACCTACGAGGACCTCAAGGGCAAGGTCGTCGCCCGCACCGATCCCCTGTCAGGCTCGGGCTATCTCATCCCGACGGCGGCCTTCCGCCAGATGGGCAAACCGGTCGACGAATATTACCAGAGCCCGCTGGCCGGCGGTCATCCGCAGGCCGTGCTGGGCGTGCTGCGCGGCACCTACGAAGGCGCCTTCACCTGGACCAGCAAGGACGACAATATCGGCAACCTGCGCCAGATGATGAACAAGGGCCTGCTCAAGCGCGAACAGATCCGCGTCATCTGGAGCAGCCCGCAGCTGCCGTCGCCGCCGGTGGTGATCCGCAAGAACCTGCCGCTCGAGATGCGCGCCGATATCGAAAAGCTGTTCATCCGCCTCAAGGATCACAGCATGCCGATGACCGAGCAGGTGGCGCAGGGCAAGACCAACGGCATGGTCCGCGTCTATCACGAGGACTATCGCCTGATGTGCCAGGCGGCCGATCTCGAGCGCGAGGCGCGCAAGAAGAAATAGCGCTGGAGCAATCGGGCTCGACATGTCGATGAGCGCAGCAGCCGCGCGGTTCGAGCGGCAATACGCGGAGTATCGCCGCGGCAAGACGATCTGGACGGCCGTGTTCTGGGCGGGCTTCGCCGTCTGCTTCGCGGTGTCGCTCATCGTGGCCCGCTTCGACGTGGTGGCACTGGTGGCTGGCCTGCCGCGCACCGGCGACTTCCTGGTAAAGATGATTCCGCCGATCGGCTGGTCGACCTTCGCCCATGACATGGGCGAATGGTACTGGGGCTTGGGCAAGTGGCTCACCAGCCTGCTCAACACACTGCTGATGGCTTATCTAGCCACCGTGCTGGGCACCGTCATCGGCGGCTCGCTGTCCTTCCTCGCCGCCCGCAACCTGGTGAAGAGCTACGCCGTCTACTGGATCACGCGGCGGGTGCTCGAGATCGCGCGCACCGTGCCCGACATCGTCTGGGCGCTGCTCTTCGTGCTGGCTTTCGGCATCGGCCCGCTGGCCGGCGTGTTGGCGATTACGGTCCATACCCTGGGTGCGCAAGGCAAGCTCTTCGCCGAGGTGAACGAGAATGTGAGCCGACTGCCGATCGAAGGCATCCGCGCCTCGGGCGGCAACTGGCTGCAGGAGATGCGCTACGGCGTGCTGCCGCAGGCCTTGCCCAACTACATGTCCTATACCTTCTGGCGTATCGAGCTGAATGTGCGCTCCGCCACCATTGTGGGCTTCGTCGGCGCCGGCGGCATCGGTCACGACCTCTTCACCTCGATCCAGCTTTTGTACTTCGCGGATGCCGGCGCCATCCTGCTGATCGTGGTCGCCACCATCATGGGCATCGACATGCTGAGCGAGCGCTACCGCCACCTCATCATCGGCAAGGAGCAGCTCAACCAATGAGCCTCGCCCTGAAGAACCCGCCGATGAGCCTGAGCGCCGCCGAGATCGAGACTCTGCGTGCCCGCCTGCCGCGCGCCTTTTCCGCCGATCCGGTGGAAGTCTGGAAACGCCGGCTGATCTGGGGCGCGGCGGGGGCGCTTGCAATCTACTGCCTCTACCGCTTCGGCTTCTTCACCTGGATTTTCGTCGACGGTGTGCTGAAGTTCGGCGAGGTGGTGATCGGCCAGCTTTTCCCGCCGACTGGCTTCGATCAATTGCCGCTTTTCCTGCGGGTCATGGGCGAGACGCTGGCCATGGCCTTCCTCGGCACAGTGCTGGGTGCCGCCGTGGCCTTTCCACTGGCCTTCCTCGCCTCCAAGAACATGATGCCGTTCCGGCCGCTGCAATTCGGCACGCGGCGCTTCGCCGATCTTTTGCGCGCTTTCGACTATTTGATCTGGGCGCTGATCTTCGTGCGCGCGATCGGGCTTGGGCCCATGGCCGGCATCATGGCCATCGCCATCGTCGAGGTCGGCACTTTCGTGAAGCTCTATTCCGAGGCCATCGAGAACCTCGACCGCAAGCAGATGGACGGTATCCGCGCCGCTGGCGGCGGCCGCCTGCATGTCATCCGCTATGGCGTGCTGCCGCAGGTGCTGCCGATGATGATTTCCAACACACTCTACATGTTCGAGCACAACGCCCGCTCGGCCTCGATCCTGGGCATCGTCGGCGCCGGCGGCATCGGCTTCCTGCTGGCCGACCGACTGCGCGCCTACGAACTGCAGGAAGCCTGCCTCATTATCCTGATTGTCATCCTGACCGTGTATGTCATCGACTTCCTGTCGAAGAAGCTGCGCGAGATGATCATTGGCGACGACCGTCATGCGCCGGTGACCGACGACGTCCCGCAATTCGAAGAAGTGAAAGCCAAATAGATGCGCGCCATCATCATCGGAGCAGGCCGCGGCAGCCGGCTGATGCCGACCACGGAGAATTCACCCAAGTGCTTCGCCGAGATCCAGGGCAAGCGCATCCTCGACTGGACCGTCGAGGCGCTCCGGGGCGGCGGCTGCACCGAGATCGTCTTCATCGGCGGCTACCGCATCGATTCGGTGCAGCGCGACTATCCCGACTTCATCTTCCGCGAGAACAAGGACTGGCAGAACAACAACATCCTGGTCTCGCTGATGTGCGCCGAGGATTTGATGGATCAACCCTTCGTCACCAGCTATTCCGACATCCTGTTCACCAAGGACGTGGTGCATGGCCTGGTGCAATCGACGGACGAGCTTTGCCTCGGCATCGATACCGACTGGCGCGAGCACTACAAGCCGCGCACCCAGCACCCGCCGCACGATGCCGAGAAGGCGATCACCAGGGGCAGCAATGTCGAGCGCGTCTACCGCACCATTCCCTATGACGCCGCCACCGGTGAATTCATCGGCGTCGCCAAGTTCGGCCGGAAGGGCGCGCAGCAGTTCCGCGATTTCTATCGCAAGCGCAAATCGGAGTTCTGGGACAATCCCTATCGCGAGGCGGCGATCTTCCAGAAGGCGTACCTGATCCACATGTTCCAGGACATGATCGAGCAGGGCACGACGTTCGGGCATGTCGATACGCCCGGCAAATATCGCGAGATCGACACGCAAGAAGACATGAACCTCGCTCAGACCCTGTGGAAGCCGTGATGAAAACCCTGCCTCTGTTCCCGGCCTCGATCGTCGGCTCGATCCCGCGGCCCCTCGTCGTGCGCGAGCTGATCGAGAAGCCGGAATGGGACGAGACCGACGCCAACACCATGGATGCCGCGATCCGCTTCGTCATCGCCATGCAGGAGAAGGCGGGTCTCGACGTGGTGAACGATGGCGAATGGCGCCGTCGCTCCTATATCGGCGTCATCGCCGAGCTGGCGCATGGCTTCACGCTGGAGATCAACCCAGCCGACGGCCGGCCGTGGACCGTGGTGACGGAGAAGCTCACGCCCAAGCCGGCGGGATTCATCGCCGCCGAGGCAAAGTATGTGAAACAGGTCGCCAAGGTCGCCACCAAGATCACGCTGCCGGCCCCGGCGCTGCTGGGGGAGCGGCTGTGGGATGCCGGCCGGTCCGGCAAGGCCTATCCCAACCGCGACGACTTCGTGAAGGATTGCGTGGCGCCGCTGCGCGCCGAGATCGCGCTGATGCAGGACCTCGGTGTCGAGATCGTGCAGATCGACGATCCGCATCTCTGCCTGTTCGTCGATCCCGACGTGCGCAAGCGCTACGACAATCCGGACAAGGCGGCCGATTTCGCCGTCGAAATGATCAACGAGACGGTGAAGGGCTTCGGTGCCATCAAGTTCGCCGTCCATCTCTGCCGCCGCGCCGGCGCGCGGGTGCGCGGCGAGAAGCACCATGCCGGCACTTACGGGCCGATCCTGCCGCAGCTCAATCGCCTCAACGTGCAGCACCTCACCATGGAGTTCACGGCCGCGGGAGCCGACGATCTGGAGAGCCTGTCGCGCCTGCGCGAGGACTTCGAGCTGGGCCTCGGCGTCGTCGACGTGACGCCGGGCGCGCCGGAAGCCGCCGCGCTGATCGCCTCGCGCGTCGAGCGGGCCCTGACCCGCATCGACAAGAAGCGCATCACCCTCAATCCGGATTGCGGCTTCGCACCCGGCTCGGCCGCCAAGGTCGATACCGACGAGGTCTACCGCAAGCTCTGCGCCGAGGTCGAAGCCGCCCGCAGCTTGCGCGCCAGGCACGCCTAGGAGCATGATCGGGTCATGCCCGATGCCATAACCATCGCCGATCGTTTTGAGGGCCGCGACGCCTGGACGCGCAGCACGATTCGGCCAGCCGACTGGCTGGTGGAGCTGCCGGAAGCCGCTCTGGCCGAATTGCGCGCCGTGCTGGCTGACTATCGCCGTGCGCCGCTGCCGGTCTTGCTGCTCGATCCTCGGGACTACGCGCTCGATGCCTGCCGCGCGACGATGGAGCGGTTGCGCGAGGTCACCCAGCGCGGCCCTATGTTCGCCGTGCTGGACCGGCTGCCGCTGGAAGAGATGAGCAGAGACGAGGCCGTGGCGATCTACTGGATTCTGTCGAGCCTGCTGGCGCGGCCGGTGGCACAGAAGCTCAATGGCCAGATGTTCTTCGACGTACAGGACACCGGCGCCAAGCTGAAGGCCGGCTCCGGCATCCGGCCTACCGTGACCAATGTCGACCTGCGCTTTCACAACGACAACGCCTACAACGAAACCCCGCCGGAATATGTCTGTCTGCTCTGCCTGCACCCCGCCAGGGAAGGCGGCATCAGCCAGGTGATGAGCGTGCGCACGGTGCACAACACCTTGCGTGAGCAGTTTCCCGAGCTTCTGCCGCGCCTCTACAAGCCTTTCTGGTACGACCGCCACGCCGAACATCAGCCGGGCGAGCCGACCGTCTTTGCAGCACCGATGTTCGAACGCGCGCCCGATGGGTCGGTGCGCGCGCGGTTGGCGCTTTCGGAAATCCATGCCGGCTATGAATTGCGCGGCGAGCGCCTCGACAACGAGACGGCGGCGGCATTGGCGGCGGTGCAGACGGTGTTCGACCGGCCCGAGCTGCATGTCGAATTGAGCTTCGAGGCCGGCCAGATCCAATACGTCAACAACCGCGCGACGGGCCACGCCCGTACCGAGTTCGTCGATTTCCCCGAACCCGAGCGCAAGCGCCACCTCGTCCGCCTGTGGCTGCGCGATGCCGGCAAGCGTGGCTATCGCGGCTAGCTTTTAGAGGCAGATCACCGGGATCATCGAGTGCGTGAAGGCCTTCAACTCGGCGGCCAGCACGCCCAGGCGCGCGCGGATGCCGGTGGCGTAGTGAAAGGCGCCGGCCATGCGGGCGTTATCGGCGGGCGAGCGATCCTTCTTGAGATCGCTGTCGATGAAGCCACGTTCGCAGGCATTCTCGAAATTGCCTGGCAATTCGGCGGCGATGGCGCCGTCGTGTAGACGCCGGTCGGGCCTTTGTAGGGCAGCCCAGTGGTACCTGGAGTGGCCCCGGCCGCGACAGGATCGCGTCCATGCTCTCGACGCCCGTATGCACGACATGACGCAGCCGAGGGCCGGGAGGCGGCCAAGGTGCAACATCGTGCCGATGCTGGTCGGTGACAAATTCACCGTGGCCGATGCCTATCTGCTGACGCTGCTCAACTCGCCGTCTTCCTCAAGGACGACCTCGCCCATTGGCCGGCACTGCAGGCCCATCATCAGATTCACCTCAAGCGCCCCTCCGTCATGAAGGCGATGGGCGTCGAGATGGTGGAGCATCAGCGCCGCGCGGCCTGAGTCGCGGGGATCGTCAGACTGCCTTCTTGTTCAAGACCGCGAAACGATCTTTCGGGGCCTTTTCGCGGGCCTTGGGACCGTAGGTGCCCATCTCGATGCGATGCGGGATGGTCAGCATGTAATTCTTGAAGGCGCCCTCCATCGCTGCCCGCCAACCTTGCGCGTCCTGCATCTCGTTGACCGAAGCCTTAGCGAGCTTCAGCGCAAAGGGGTCGCGTTCGGCGATCTGCTGGGCGAGTGCCATCGTCTCGTCTTCGAGCCTAGCACGCGGCACGACACGGTTCACCAGGCCGGCCTTCTCCGCGTCCTGCGCGCTGATGAAGGCGCCGGTGAAGAGATATTCTTTGGTTTTGCGCGGGCCGAAGTCCCAGGGCATCGAGAAATACTGCACATGCGAGCCGCCCCATTTCACGGCACGGTCGGCGAATTGCGCGTCCTCGCTTGCCACGACGATGTCGCAGGCCGAGGCGATCATCAGACCGCCCATGATGCAGTAGCCCTGGACCTGCGCGATGGTCGGCTTGGGAATGTCGCGCCAGCGCATGGTGTTCTCGAAGAAGCGCTCCGAGAGGCGGCGGTATTCGTCGCGGAAGCCCTCGACCGGATGCTTCTTCTGGTCCTCCATTTCCTGTGGGCTGCCGAGATCGTGACCGGCTGAGAAATGCTTGCCGGCGCCGGCCAGGATGATGACGCGCACCGTCTCATCCCTGGCGGCGGCGATGAAGGCGTCGTCGAGTTCCTCCAGCAGGATGCGGCTCTGGGCGTTCAGCACATCGGGCCGGTTGGCCGTGATCTTCATCACCGCGCCGGTCTGCTCCGTGAGCAGTGTGGTGTACTTCTTCATGCTGCGGCCCTCAGCTCGGGTGCCAGGCCCGCGCCCATCAGATCGACGAAGTTGTCGCAATAGAAGGCCTGCTTCTGGCTTTCGCTGGTGCGGGCCTTTTCCATCGAGCTCTCGAAGCGCTTGATCGGATTGCGACCGCCCTCGACATGCGGGTAGTCCGACGAGAAGAGGCAGACGCTGTCGCCCGAATTGGCGATGATCCAGCCGGCATCCTCGTGCGGATAGGGCGTGACGCGCACCTGGCGCTGCACGAACTCCGACGGCTTGAGCGACATCTTCTGCAGCCGCTCCTCGTTCCTGTAGAAGGCGTTGTGGGCGCTATCCATGTTGCGCATCCAGCCCGGCACCCAGGAGGCGCCCTGCTCGATGACGCCGAACTTCAGTCGGGGGAAGCGGTCGAGCACGCGGTCGACGATCAACGCCGTCAGCGCCTTCATCGGCGGATAGGCGATGGCCATGTAGTCGATCGATTTGAAATTGTCGTCGCCGCCGTGGAAGTCCGGCACCGGCGGACCGCCGTTGTTGAAGTAGGCCTTTTCCAGCAGCACGCCGCCGCCGCCGACGTGGAACACGATCGGGATGCCGGCTTCCTCGGCCATCGCCCAGAGCGGATCGAGGCCGAGATGGCTCGGCGAATGGCTGTCGGGGCAGCGCGACGGGATCATCAGCGCCTTGGCGCCCATGTCGATGGCCTCGCGCGTCGCCTTCTTCGTGCGCTCGAAGTCGGCCAGCGGCACGTAGCCGGTCGCCAGCAGGCGCTTGTCGACCGAGCAGAATGAAACCATGTGGCGGGTATGGGCGCGCGCCACGGCGTAGATCGTGTCGACATCGCCCTTGCCCTCGAGCAGCGCGGAGAAGTTCAGCAGCTGCGTAGTGAACATGAGCTGGCTCGAGAAACCCAACAGGTCGACCGAGCGCGGCCGGTCGGCCGGAATATAAGAGCCGAGCGCGTCCCAGTTCTTGGCCAGCATGATCTGCGTCTCGTCGAAGCTGGCGGTATTGTCCGCCTCCGCGCGCCGTGCCTCGGCACGCAACTTGTGCAGGCCGCGGCCGCGATCCTCGGGGAAGATCACATTGTCGGTGACGATGTCGCGGTATTTCGCCTCGAGATGCTCGGTCAGGAAGCCGGGCACCTCCATGACATGGGCGTCGGCGTCGTGAATGACGCGGCCACTGGCGTAGGGCATTGTTCCTCCGGCCTTTGTATTCTTTTCTTTGCCGGAGCTTAGCATGACGCCGGATATTGCAAACGCGGCCCGCGGCCTGCTCGAGGCGCGACGCACCCGGGTGCAGATGGCACCGCCCTTCGTCCTGACCGACAAAGCCGATGTCTATGCCATTCAGGACGAGGTGGCGCGCGCAAGCGGCCCGGTGGCGGGATGGAAGGTGGGAGCCAAAACGCCAACCGCCGAGCCCAATTGCGCACCGCTGCTGGCCAATGCCCTGCGCAAGTCGCCGGCTGCCTTCGACGGTAAGTCCATGCATATGATCGGCGTCGAGGTCGAAATCTCCTTCCATATCGTGGGCGACATCGCTCTGCGCACCGCACCGGTTGGCCGCGATGAGGCGCTTGCCGCCGTCGGCGACGCCTTCATCGGCATGGAAGTGGTCGACACCCGCATCGCCGATTTCCAGCAGGCCAGCCCCGAATGGTTGCTGGCGGACAACCAGATGAATGACGCCTTGGTGATCGGCGACAGCCTGAAGGGCTGGAAGAGCCTCGACTGGGCCAATCTGCAGGTGAAGCTCATCATCGACGGCAAGACCATCGTCGACCAGAAAGGCGGCCTCGGCGCCGTCGATCCGTTGCGGCCCCTGTGCTGGGTCATCGACCACGCCGTGCGCCAGCGCGGTGGCATCCGCAAAGGCCAGGTGATCACGACAGGTTCATGGACCGGCCTGCGCTATTTCCCGTCGGGCACGAAAGCGCGCGGCGAGTTCGTCGGGTTGGGCGCGGTCGAAGCGACCTTCTGACGCTTCGGTCGCCCCCGTAACACCGAACAACGGCCGGACAGCATTGTCCGGTCATGGAAAATATTCTTCGCCTCTACGGCGTCCCGGCGCCGCGCTTTGGCCTTCTCGTCGCGCTTTGGCGTCACCGTCACACCTCGCGGCGGCATCTCGCGATGCTCAATGAGCGCGAACTGGCCGATGTCGGTCTCACCCACGCCGATCAATGGCGTGAATGCCAAAAGTGCTTCTGGGAAGTCTAGGTGCCCGTCCACTTCGGCGGGCGCTTGCCGAGGAAGGCGTCCATGCCTTCGCGGAAGTCGGTGCTGCCATAGGTGTGGCGGATCAGGTCGTCGATATTCTCCTCGCCCATCTTCGCCTGTAGCCGTCGCAGGGCTTCCTTGGTTGTCGCCATGGTGATCGGGGCGTGGCCGGCCAAGGTCGTTGCCAGCGCTTCGGTGCGAGCGAGGAGGGCGGGTTGATCGGGCAGCAACTCGCTCACCAAGCCGACCGACAGCGCCGTTGGCGCATCCATCAACGTGGCGAGCAACAGCATTTCCTTCACGCGTTGCGGGCCGACCAGGGCCACGAGGCGGGCGTAGTTGGGCATGGAGAGGCAGTTGCCCAGTGTACGCGCGATGGGAAAGCCGAACTGGGCGCTGGCCGAGGCGATGCGGAAATCGCAGACGGCGGCGATGGCGGCGCCGCCGCCGGTGCAGAAGCCGTTGACGGCGGCGATGGTCGGCAGCGGGCAGCGCTCGATGGCGTCGAGGATGCGGTCCATCTTGCGCTCGTAGGCGATGCCGTCCTCGCCGTCCTTGAAGCTCTTGAACTGGGCGATATCGGTGCCGGCGGCGAAGGCCTTGTCGCCGCCACCGGTGATGACCAGGGCCTTCACCTCGCGGCTTTTTGCCACTCGGCTGCAAATCTCGGCGGTGCCTTCATACATGGCGAAAGTCAGCGCGTTGCGGGCCTGCGGCCGGTTGAAGGTGATCCAGCCCACATCGCCGCGCTTGTCGTAGAGCAATTCTTGCGTCATTTCATAGACACCATGGCATTGGAAAGACTCCTCAAGGGCTTCGCCGACTTCAAACTAGGCTATTACCGCGAGCATCTCGACCTTTTCGAGAAACTGGCGACCGAGGGCCAGACGCCCAAGATCCTGATCGTGGGATGCGCCGATGCCCGCGTCGATCCGGGCATTCTGACGCAAACCCAGCCCGGCGACATCTTCACGGTGCGCAACGTGGCTGCCATGGTGCCGCCGGCGCAGATCCCGCCCGACCGGCGCCATCACGGCACCTCGGCCGCCATCGAATACGCCGTGCGTGGCCTCAACGTCGAGCATGCCGTAGTGTTGGGTCATGCGCTGTGCGGCGGCATTGGCGCGCTGGTCGATGGCCGCGATAGCATCTATGCCGATTACGATTATCTCTCGACCTGGACCAGCATTGCCCAGGAGAGCCGCGATCTGGTAGTGCGTGAACTGAAAGGCCGATCGCGCGACGAGATCGCCCGAGCCGTCGAGCAGGCGGCCGTGCTCAACAGTGTCTGCAACCTCATGAGCTTCCGCTGGATCGCCGATAAGGTCGCGGCCGGCACGCTGGTCGTCCACGCGTGGTGGTTCAACATGCAGGAGGGCCAGCTCTACGCCTTCGACCCTGTGAAAGTTGCCTTCCAGCCAGTGCTCGGCATCCAGCTCGACGCCACGGTGACGGCAACGACATCGCTCGCGGCGATCCGGCCCGCGCGCTTCATCGCAGCCGTTGCCGGCCGGAAGCCTGCCTTCTGATGCCCTGCTTCCTGTCATGACCGTTGAGGCGGTGCGGGCCTTCCTGGCCGAGAAGGCGCCGGATATCGCCATCCTCGAGCTGCCCGGCAGCACGGCGACGGTGGAGTTGGCGGCTGAAGGCCACGGCGTGGCGCCAGCGCAGATCGCCAAGACCCTGTCGCTGCGCATCAAGGACAAAGTGCTGCTGGTCGTCACCTGCGGCGACGCCCGGCTCAACAACAAGAAGATCAAGGAAGCGCTGGGCGGCAAGGCCAAGATGCTGCCGCTCGACGAAGTGGTGGCGCTGACCGGCCATCCCGTGGGCGGTGTCTGCCCCTTTGGGCTTGCGACGCCGCTGCCGGTCTATTGCGATGTTTCGCTGAAGACCTTCGACGAGGTTGTGCCGGCGGCCGGCTCGACCAACAGTGCCCTGCGCATCAATCCGCTGCGCATGGCCGAACTCGTCGACGCCCGGTGGGTCGACGTCTGCGATCGAGGTCCGATCGGGGCTGGCTAGCTCGCCAGCGAGTCGATGGCGGCGGCGACACCGCCGGCCACGAAGGGAACGCCCGCCGTCTTCATCGCCAATTCCGTCGTGGCGAGGCAGCCCAGCAGCATCGGCTCGTTGAGATCGCCCATGTGGCCGATGCGGAACATCTTGCCCATCATCGTGCCGAGACCGCCGCCGAGCGAGAGATTGTAGCGGTCGATCGCCACCTTGCGCATCGGGTCGGAGCTGACGCCCTCCGGCATGATCACGGCGGTGACCGAATTGGAGAGACGGTCGGGCGTCTGGCAATAGAGCTGCGGGCCCTTGCCGTCGGAGCCCCAGACGCCGACGGCGGCGCGCGTCGCTTCGGCGAGGCGGGCGTGACGGGCGAAGACGGCGTCGAGGCCTTCCTCTTCCAGCATCTTCAGCGACTCCTGCAGGCCGAAGAACATATGGACGGGCGCGGTGCCGACGAACTTCTGCGGCGCGCGGCCGGTCATCATGTCCCAGCTGAAGTAGTGGCGCGGCGTCTTGGACTTGCGCGACTCTTCCAGCGCCTTGTTGCTGACGCCCGTCATCGACATGCCGGTGGGCAGCATCAGGCCCTTCTGGCTGCCGCCGACGGTGAGGTCGATGCCCCAGGCGTCCATCTTGTATTCCATCGAACCCAGCGAGGAGATCGTGTCGGAGAGCAGCAACGCGGGATGCTTGGCTTCGTCCATGGCGCGGCGGATATCGGCCAGCGGCAGGACCATGCCGGTCGCGGTCTCGTTGTGGACGGTGAGCACTGCCTTGATCTCGTGTTGCTTGTCCCGGGTCAGGCGCTCGGCGATCTTCGAGACGTCGGCACCCTTGCGGATGTCGGCGTGGATCGTCTCGACCTTGATGCCGAGGTGATCGGCCATCTCGGTCCAGCTCGCCGAGAAATAGCCGGTTTCGACGATCAGCACCTTGTCGCCGGGCGAGAAGAGATTGACGAGGGCGGCTTCCCAGGCGCCGTGGCCGGTCGCCGAGTACATGAACAAATTCTGGTCGGTCTTGAGCACCCGCTTCACGCCACTGTGGCAGGCATGGTGGATCGCGACGAATTCATCGGACATGAAGTCGATGACCGGGCGGTCCATGGCCCGCAGCACGCGGTCGGGAATGTTCGTGGGGCCGGGGTTATTGAAGAATTGGCGGCCGCGGGGCTTGGCGTTCATGCGTTCTCCGGTCTGCGAAAGACGGGGAGGATATAGTGCCGCCGCCCTTGGCGAAGCAAGCAAGGCTTGCGATGCTCTGGCATTAGATATGTGAGGGCTCATGACCGACGCAGCGCCGACCAATTCAGCCATCGTGACCGATTATCGCGCCCGTACCCCCGGCTCCGGCGCCCTGTTCGAGCGCGCCCGCAAGGTCCTGCCGAGCGGCATCACCCATGACGGCCGCTACCTCGACCCCTATTCGATCCATGTCGGCAAGGCCAAGGGGCCACGCAAGTGGGACGTCGATGGCAACGAATATGTGGATTACTTCGGCGGCCACGGCGCCATGCTGCTGGGCCACAGCC
>JBBRFD010000048.1:0-27359 GCA_038224985.1 Reyranellales bacterium | reverse complement strand
GTTGGGGGGGGGGGGTTGCGGTTGTTTGCTATCTTTCTGGCCCCCCCCCCCCTTTAGGGGGGGGGTGGGGGGGGGGGGCCCCGCGCCGCGGTCATGATCTCACCCTGGCCGCGATCAAGGCGTTGCTTGCCCCCACCCTTACCCTCCCCCGTATGACGGGGGAGGGGATTGAGGGAATCATGCCTCCCGTCCCCGTCTGATTCATTTTCATGCTCCCTCTCCCGTCATACGGGGGAGGGTCGGGGAGGGGGCTTCGTTCGCGTGGTAACACCTCACCAGCCCGTCGGCCGGCAGCGGCGTCGCCTCGGGCGGGGTGCCGGTGCAGACCTCGGTCATCGCGGCGCAGCGCGGGTGGAAGCGGCAGCCTTGAGGGTATGATGCGATGGCGGGCACGACGCCGGAGATTTCCTGCAGGCGCTGGCGGCCGTGCAGCGAGCGCATGCCGAGGCGGGGCAGCGAGTTGATCAGGCCCTGTGTATAGGGATGGCGCGGGGTGGCGAAGATGGCGTCGGCCGGCTGCGCCTCGACGATGCGGCCGGCATACATCACCGCGACGCGGCGGCACATATTGGCGACCAGGCCGAGGTCGTGGCTGATCATCAGCACGGCGGTGCCCTTGGCGGCGCAGAGTTCGGCCATCAAATCGACGATCTCGGCCTGCACCGTGACGTCGAGCGCCGTCGTCGGCTCGTCGGCCACCAGCAGGTCGGGGCCGCAGGCCAGCGCGATGGCGATCATGACGCGCTGGCGCATGCCGCCGGAGAGCTGGTGCGGGTAGTCGCGGATGCGGCGCTCGGGCGAGGGCACGCGGACCTGGCGCAGCGCCTCCTCGGCGCGGTCCATCGCCTCGCGCCAGCTGGCGCCCTGGTGCAGCACGAACATCTCGGCGATCTGCTTGCCGACCGGCGACAGCGGGTTGAGCGCCGTCATCGGCTCCTGGAAGATCATGGCGATGCGCTTGCCCCGGAGGTTGCGCATCTCGGCCGCCGAGGCGTTCTGGATCTCCTTGCCGTCGAGGACGATCCTGCCGCCGCCCAGCGACAGCGGCCGGCGCAGCAGGCCCATGACGGCCAGCGCGGTGATGCTCTTGCCGCAGCCGGACTCGCCCACGAGGCCGAAAGTTTCGCCGCGGCCGATCTCGAAAGAGACGGATTCGACGGCGTTGTAGGTTTTGTCCTCGCCCTTCAGCGCGATGCTGAGGTTGTCGACCTTGAGGAGGGGAGTCGTCATCGGCGTCTCCCTCATCCTCTGCGGGTCGTCGATTGCGGATCGAGGATGTCGCGCAGGCCGTCGCCCAACAGGTTGAGGCCGAGCACCGTCAGGAAGATGGCGAGGCCGGGAAAAACGGAAAGCCACGGCGCCGTGGTGATCTGGTCGCGCGCCTCCGACAGCATGCTGCCCCAGCTCGGATAGGGCGGGCGGATGCCGAGGCCGAGGAACGACAGGGCTGCTTCCGAGAGGATGGAGGCGCCCATGCCCAGCGTGGCGATGACGATCAGCGGACCCAGGATATTCGGCAGCACCTGGGTGAACATGATGCGGCCGTCGCCGTAGCCCAGGATGCGCGCGGCCTGGATATAGCCCTGCGATTTCAGCGACAGCACCTGGGCACGGGCGATGCGGCAGGAATAGGACCAGCTCGTCATGCCGAGCGCGATCAGCAGGCTGGTCAGGCCGGGTCCGAGGATCGCCATGATGGCCAGGGCGAAGACCAGCGAGGGGATGGCCAGCATCAGGTTGGTGAGGCCACTGACGAAATCGTCCCACCAGCCGCCCCAGTAACCGGCGGTGAGGCCGAGGGTCACGCCGATCAGGCTGTTGCAGATCTGGCTGACGATGCCGACGGTGAGCGAGATGCGCGCGCCATGGACGACGCGGGAATAGATGTCGCGGCCCTGGATATCGGTGCCGAAGGGATATTCCAGCCCGGGCGGGATCTCGGCGTTCATCAGGTTGGCGTCGAGCACCGGGTCGGTGAGCTGGATCACCGGCGCCAGGATGGCAACGACAATGGCGACCGAGACGAGGCTGCCGCCGATCCACAGGGAGGTGCCGCCTTTGAATTTGAGCCGGGGCATCTTCATCGTCAGCGGTACCGGATGCGCGGATCGATCGCGACATAGGCGAGATCGACCAGCGTGTTGATGACGAGGAAGAACAGCACGATCATCAGGATGCAGCCCTGGACCGCCGGCATGTCGCGCTGGAACACCGAGTCGACCATCAGCGAGCCGACGCCGGGCCAGGCGAAGAGCTTTTCGACGACCACGGCCTGGCCCATCAGCGAGCCGAACTGCAGGCCGACGATGGTGATGACCAGCACGAGGGCGTTGCGCAGGACATGCCATTCGACGACGCGGCGCTCGCTCATGCCCTTGCTGCGCGCGGTGCGGACGAAATCGGCGTTGAGCACGTCGAGCACGGCGGCCCGCGTCGTGCGCGCCAGCAGCGCCATCGGGCTGACGCCCAGTGCCACCGCCGGCAGGATGATATGGCTGAGGCCGCCGTCGCCATAGCCGAAGCTCGGCAGCCATTGCAGCTTGAGCGCAAAGAGATACATCAGCATCAGGCCGAACCAGAACTGCGACAGCGACAGGCCCGAGATGGCGCCGACCATCGAGAGGGTATCGACCAGGCTGCCGGGCCTGAGGGCGGCGAAGAAGCCCAGCGTGACGCCGATGGCGATGGCGAAGGTCATGGCGGCGAAGACCAGCTTGAGCGACGGCCAGATGCGGGCGCCGATCAGCTTGGACACCGGCTCGCGCGTGCGGAACGAGATGCCGAGGTCGCCGGTGGCCAGCGCTGCGACGTATTTGCCGAAGCGCAGCGGCAGCGGGTCGTCGAGGCCCATCTCGGCGCGCATGCGCTCCATCACCGCCGGATCGATGGTGGTGCGCCCGTCGTCGCCCATGCCCGAGATGAAACTGCCGGGCAGCACCGAGAACAGCAGGAAGACCAGCGCCACGACGGCCAGCAGCGTCGGGATCACATTGGCGATGCGGCGGGCAATGACGAAGAGCATCGTCTAGCCCGCCGCCCCGGAAAGAAGCCTCACTTAGCCGGCGACTTCTCGTCGACCCAGATGTCCTCGGGGTACTGGTGCGTGATCTCGGTCGGGTTGGCCTGCAGGCCGTGGATCCACGGCTGATAGGCGAGCACCGCCTTGTTGTAGTTGAAGAACCACACCGGGGCCTCGTCGTGGATCAGGTTGTTGGCCTGGCGCAGCAGGTCGATGCGCTTGGCGGCGTCGGTCGTCTGGCCGGCCTCGTCGACCAGCTTGTCGAGCGCCGGATTGTTGAAACCGAAGCTGTTGCAGGCCGTGCGCGGCGTCTTGGAGTGGAAGCACTTGAGCTGCGCCAGCGAATCGGGGCCGGTCAGGCTCGAGCTGATGACCGCCTGGAAGTCGCCCTTGATGATGATGTCGGTCTGCACCGTCACCTCGACCAGCTTGGGCTTGGCCTTGATGCCGACCTTGGCCAGCATCGGGATCACCGCCTCGACGATCGGCAGGCCCCAGCTCTCGTTCTGGCTGGTCGTCCATTCGAACTCGAAGCCGTCGGGATAGCCCGCCTCGGCCAGCAGCTTCTTGGCCTTCTCGGGATTGAACTCGTAGGGCTTCACGTTCTTGTCGAAGGACGGCGAGCTGAGCGGCAGCCACGACGTGGCGCGATAGGCCTTGTCCTTCACCAGGCGGGTCACGATCAGGTTGGTGTCGATGGCGTGGTTGATCGCCTGGCGCACGCGCTTGTCGGAGAACGGCTTGAAGTCGGGATTCATGCGCATCGAGCGCGTGAACATCTCGGCCACTTCGAGGATGCCGCCCTTGAGCTGCGGATCGGCGCGGTAGGCGACGTATTGCGCGGGACCGAGGATCGAGGTGTCGATCTCCTTGTTGCGGAAGGCGACGTCGCGCGCCGCGGCCTCGGACATCAGCACGATGACGAGGCGGTCGGCATAGGGCTTGCCGGGCTTGTAGAACTTGTCGAAGCGCTCGAGCACGACGCGGCTGCCCGGGATGTGCTCCTTGAACTTGAACGGCCCGAGGCCCACCGGGTTGTTGGCGAAGTTGCCCTTCTCGACCTCTTCCTTCGGCAGGATCGCCGTCGTGCCGTCGAAGAAGTAGAAGCCGGGATCGACGATGTCGGTGATCGTCATTTCGAGCGTGAAGTCGTCGATCTTCTTCAGGCCGGCGATCTCCTTGGCCGTGCCCTTCTCGACATCGACCGCGCCCTTGATCAGGCGGACATAGCGCGCGCCGGGATAGCCCTTGGAGCCGTCCATGAGGCGCGTCCACGACCAGATGAGGTCGTCGGCGGTCATCTTGCGGCCGTTGTGGAAGTAGGCGTCGTTACGCAGCTTGAAGGTATGGACCAGCCCGTCGGGCGAGGCGGTGACCGAGGTGGCGAGCTCCAGCACCAGCTTGTTGGCGGCCGAATCCCAGTTGTAGAGCGTGCGGTTCACCGCCTTGCCGAAGATCTCGTCCTGGGCACGCGGCGTGGTGTGCATGTCCAGGCTGCCGAAGCTCGCGGCATAGGGCGCCGTCATGCGGATCGTGCCGCCCTTGCGGGGTGTCTGGGCTTGCGGCGTCTGGGCTTGGGGCGTCTGGGCCTCTGCCGTGCCGAAGGCGAGCAGCGCAAGCGCGGCGCCGGCCAGCCAAGTCAATTTCCTCATGTATCGTCCCCCTGAAGCGAATGCGTCGAACTGTATTCCATAGTGCCATGGCTCGGGGCGCAAGGGCAGAAGCATTGCAAGAGGCCTTGGCACCGGCCTTGCTTTGTCGTGCACGATGTCCGTTTATGCGCCGATGCCCCTGACCCTGACGCGCCGCCGCTTCGCGGCTGCTTCTGCCCTGACGCTCGCGGGACTTCCCGCCGCCGCGCAACCCGTCGCCCAACCTTTCGGCAAATTTCCCGCGGGCTTCCGCTGGGGCACGGCGACCTCGGCCTATCAGGTCGAGGGCGCCGCGCGACAGGACGGCCGCGGCATCTCGATCTGGGACACCTTCTGCAAAACGCCGGGCAAGATCGTCGATGGCTCGAACGGCGATGTCAGCGTCGACCATTACAACCGCTACAAGGACGACGTGGCGCTGATGAAGGCGATGGGCGCCAAGGCCTATCGCTTCTCGATCTCCTGGCCGCGCGTCTTTCCCGAAGGCCGTGGGGCGGCCAATCCCAAAGGCCTCGATTTCTACGACCGCCTGGTCGACGAGCTACTGGCCCAGGGCATCGAGCCTTTCGGCACGCTCTATCACTGGGACCTGCCGCAGGCGCTGCAGGACAAGGGTGGCTGGGTCTCCCGCGACACGCCGCTCGCCTTCGGCGATTACGCGGGCCACGTCGCGGCCCGGCTGAGCGACCGCGTGCGCAATATCTTCACGCTGAACGAGATCTACATCTTCACCGAGCTGGGCTACGGCAACGGCTACATGGCGCCCGGCCTGATGCTGCCTGACGCTCAGCTCAACCAGGCCCGGCATCACGGCATGCTGGCCCATGGCCTCGCCGTCCAGGCGATCCGCGCCCGGGGCCGCGCCGGCACCAAGGTCGGCCCGGCGGAAAACATCACGGTGGCCGTGCCGGCAGTCGAGACGCCCGAGCATATCCGCGCCGCCGAGAAGGCGACCCGCGAGCTCAACAGCAGCTTCTTCTCCGTCATCCTCGAGGGCAGCTATCACGAGTCCTTCCTGACGGCAGCGGGCGCCAATGCGCCGAAATATACCGATGCCGATCTCAAGATCATTTCCAGCCCCGTCGACTTCGTCGGCATCAACTCCTATTCGCCCACCCATTACGTCGTGGCGAGCGACAGCGCGCGCGGTTACGTCAAGCTGCCCTTCCCAACCTCCCATCCGCGCATGGGCGCGAAATGGATCACCGTCGGTCCCGAGGCGCTTTACTGGGGCCCGCGCCATGTCGCCAAAATCTGGGGCGTCAAGGAGATCTACATCACCGAGAACGGCACGCCGGCCGCCGACGTGCCCGCCGCCGACGGCATCGTCTACGACGTCGACCGCGTCATGTACCTGCGCAACTACCTCACGCATCTGCAGCGCGCGACGGCGGAAGGCGTGCCGGTGCGCGGCTATTTCGTCTGGAGCCTGCTCGACAACTTCGAATGGGTCGGCGGCTATAGCGAGCGCTTTGGCTTGATCCATGTCGACTATGCGACGCAGAAACGCACACCCAAGCTCAGCGCCGCCTTCTATAAGGAAGTCATCGCGCGCAACGCGCTGGCGTAAAGTCAAAGACGGTCGGGTACATGAAGCTACGCGTAAAAAAGTCGGGCATACACGGCAAGGGCCTGTTCGCCGCCGAGGACATTCCCTGGGGCGCCAAGATCATCGAGTACAAGGGCGAGCTGATCTCCGATGCCGAGGCCGAGGCGCGCATCGAGCGGGGCTCCGACTGCATCTTCGAACTGCGCAAGAACGAAAATCTCGACGGCGCCGTCGACGGCAACGACTCGCGCTACACCAACCACGACCGCCGGAACCCCAACTGCTTCGTCCTGCGCGACGACAACCGCATCTGGATCGTCGCCGGCATCGAGGGCGTCAGGAAGGGCGAGGAGCTGGTCTACGACTACGGCTCCAATTTCTACCCGCTTTGAGGCGCATGCTATGAGGGGACGCAGTTCTTCCCGGAGGAGGGCGGCGTGGCCAAGGTTCGACAGGAATCCGATACGGCGGTGACGGGCCGGTGCCTGTGCGGTGCCGTCGAGATCGAGATCGGGGTGCCGGCGCGCTGGGCCTGGCACGATCACTCCGCCGCGACGCGGCGCGCCCATGGTGCTGCCTACGCGACCTATGTCGGCAGCTGGCGCAAACGCTTTCGCGTGACCAAGGGGCGGACGAAGATCACGCGCTTCGAGGATGAGGCCACGGGGACGGCGCGGAGTTTTTGCAACAGCTGCGGCACGCCCATCGCCTACGAACGCAGCCGCTCGGCGCATATGGTCAATGTCCCGCGCGCACTCTTTGCCGGCCGCACCGGCCGCGAACCGCGCTATCACATCGCCATCGCCGAGTTGCAGGACTGGACCTGGCGCGGCGAACGCCTCGTTCCCCTCAAGGGCTTTCCCGGCGTAGTCTGGAGCCGCCCGGCGCCGCGCAAGAAGCGGCGCGCCCCGGGGGAGGACTTTGCCTGAGGAGGATCCAATGCCCGACGTTTTCGAGATCATCGAATCGTGCCGCGCCATGCGGCGTCTCAAGCCGGACCCGGTGCCCGACGAATTGATCGCCAGGATCCTGCGCGCCGCGACCTCCGCACCGAGCGGCGGCAATACGCAGAAATGGCGCTTCCTCGTCATCAAGGACCGCAGGATCAAGGAAGCCGTGCAGGTCTGGTACAAGAAGGCCTTCGAGGAAGTCGTCGGCCCGCGCTATCTCACCAGTGCGCCGCCACCCGGCGTCGACAAGGCAGCCTATCACCGCCAGCACGGTGCGGTGGCCTATCTGACCGAGCATTTCCACGAGGCGCCGGTCTGGATCGTGGCCTGCCTCGAGGATGGCGCGACGCCCAACCGCTCGGCCGGCGCCTCGATCTATCCGGCGGTGCAGAACATGCTGCTGGCGGCGCGTGCGCTTGGCCTCGGCGCGACGCTGACGACACGCCATCTGCTCTACGAAAAGGAAGCCGATGCGGCGCTGGGTCTGCCGGCGGGCGTGCATTCCTACGCCATCCTTCCCATCGGCTATCCGATGGGCAAGTTCGGCCCGGTCGGCCGCGGCCCCCTCAGCGAGGTCGTCTATCAGGACCGTTGGGGCGAGCCCTATCCGGGGGTGTAGCGTTAAGGCGTATCGAGGCCCTTGGCGCGGAACATCGCCATGGCTTCGGGCGTCTGCAGAAAAGCAATAAGCGCCTTGCCGCGTTCGGCCTGGGGGCTCGACGCCTCGACGCCGGCCACGAAGACCGTGACCATGTGCAACTCGCCCGGCAGCGTTCCCAAAACTTCGACGCCAGAGACCTGCATCAGTTCGGGGATTTGTTGCACGGCGAGATCGACATCGCCGCTGGCCAGCAAGCCGCCGGCAAGTCCGGCCGGCGGCGGAAACTTCGTCTTGGCGTTGATCTTGTCCGCGATGCCCAGCCGCTCGATCAGCTTGGCGAAATAGATGCCGCTGGCGCCGCCGGCCGCCGGATCGGTGTAGGAGATCGCCCGCGCCGCCAGCAGCGCCTGCTTCAGCGCCTCGGGCGTCGAGATATCGGGCCGCGGCGCGCCGGCGCGGATGCCGATGGCTGTGGCCGAACTCGCCAGCACCGCTTCGCTGCCGGCGAGGATGCGGCCCTCGCGCGTCAGGGTGTCGATGCCGGCGCGGTTGAGGAAGAGCACGTCGGCCGTCTCGCCGGCCTGCAGGCGCTTCACCAGCGCCGGCGCCGTGTTCCAGGTCACCGCGAGGCGGCAACCGTTCTCCGCCTCGAAGCGCGGCAGCAGCGCTTCGAGGGCGCTTTGCACCGCGATGTTGCTGAAGAGCTTCAGCACATATCCCGGTGGCGGGGTCACGCGGCCTCGCGATAGGGCATGTCGCCGAGATAGTTCTTCTTGCCGATGCCGACGCCGTTATGGCGCAGGATCGCGTAGGCCGTGGCGACATGGAAATAGAAGTTCGGCAGCACGTGCTGGACCAGGAACTCCTCGCCCGACAGCGACTTGCCAGCCCAGCGCGGCTGGGTGATGCGGCGCTCGGCAGCACCGGTGAAGGCGTCCGGCTTGAAGCTGCCGAGATACTTCACGACGCTTTCGATGCGCGCCTTGATCTCGGCGAACGTCGCTTCGGTATCGGCGTGCACCGGCGCTTCCTTGTCGCGGCCGGCCAGACGCGCGGCGCCGAGCTTGGCGGTGTCGCAGGCCGTGCGGATCTGCTGCACCAGGCTGAACTGGTCGGGCGAGAGGCGCGCATTGATCAGGTTCGCGGCATCGAACTTCTTCTCGGCCGCGAACTTCTCCGCCTCGCCCAGGATGGCGAGCAGGTTGTTCAGCATCTTGGAGAACTGCGTGACGACGACGGTATGGATCATCTGGACCTCTAAGGGCGGGTTGGAGCGATTAAGCGAGGCGGCGCTTATAGCAGCTATCCGACGTTACACCTCGACTCTTACCGGGGGCCTCTACCGCCCGCCCGCCACGGCCAGCGTCGTGCCGGTGACATAGGCCGCCTCGTCGGAGGCGAGATAGAGCACGGCATTGGCGATGTCCTCGGGAACGCCGATGCGGCGCAAGGGCGTGGCGCGGATCGGGCCGTATTCGAGGTGCTCGATCTTGCGGAAGCCAGGCCCGGTGCGTTCGGTCTCGATCGGGCCGGGGGCCACGGCGTTCACCGCCACGCCGTATTCGGCCAATTCGAGTGCAGCATGGCGCGTGAAGCCGTGGATCGCGGCCTTGGCGGCGGCATAGGCGGCATTGCCGATGTAATAGGCCGTCCACGGCGTGCCCTCGCGTGCGCCCGACGAGAGATTGACGATGCGGCCGGAGCGGCGCTCGCGCATATGCGCCGAGGCGGCGCGCGTGCACAGGAAGGCCGAGCGCAGGTTGAGCCGCATGATGTAGTCCCAGTCCTCGACCTTGGCTTCCCAGACATGGCCCGAGCTGCCGCCGCCGACATCGTTGACCAGGATGTCGAGGCGGCCATGCGTGGCGAGGAGGCGCGCGAAGAGATCGGTCACCGCGCCCTCGTCGGTGACATCGGCGGTGATCGCCAGCACCGACTGGTTACGCACCGACTGGCCGCCCTGCTCGATCAGTCGCTTGGTCTCGGCCAGACCCGCGTCCTCGATATCGGCCAGCACGAGCAAGGCGCCTTCCTCGGCCAGGCGAAGGGCGATGGCGCGGCCCAGCCCCGCCGCGGCCCCCGTCACCAGGGCGATCTTGCCGGCCACGCGGCCCTCGGGATGTTTGGTCACTTCAAAGCCCTCCGTTGAAGGCGCCAGAGTAACAACCCGCGCAGCGATGGGTCAGGCGAAATCGGCGTGCTGGGCGCCCGGCGCGGGAGTAGGCTTTGGCGAAATTCCTTTGGGAGGAATGCACATGACTTACGATCTCGTCATCAAGAACGGCACCGTGGTCGATGGCACGGGTGCGGCGCGTTACCAGGCCGATGTCGCGATCTCCGGCGGCAAGGTGGCCGAAATCGGCAAGATCACCGAGGGCGCCAGGCGCACCATCGAGGCCCATGGCCTCGTCGTGGCGCCGGGCTTCGTCGATCCGCACACGCATTACGACGCGCAGATCTGCTGGGACGGCGCCGTCACGCCCTCGTCATGGCACGGCGTCACTTCCGTGGTGATGGGCAATTGCGGCGTCGGCATCGCGCCCTGCAAGCCCGAGACGCGCGAGATCGCCATGAAGGACCTGGTCAATGTCGAGGGCATTCCCTTCGACGTGCTCAACAAGGGCATCACCTGGGACTGGGAGACCTTCCCGGAATTCATGGACGCCGCCGCCGCGCGCAAGCCCTCGCTCAACCTCGCCTTCATCGCGCCGCTCACGCCCTTCCGCCATTACGTCATGGGCGAGGCCTCAATGGAGCGCGCCGCGACGCCCGAGGAGACGCACGAGATCGCCCGGCTGATCGGCCAGGCTGTCGATGTCGGCGCGCTCGGTTTCTCCAGCACGACGCTCAACCAGCACATGGGCTTCGAGGGCAAGCCGCTGGCCTGCCGCAACGCCAGCCGCGAGGAGCTGAAGGCCTATGCCAATCAGCTCAAGGTACGAGGCAAGGGCACCATCGAGATCGCGCTGACGCGCCAGGTCGGCGTGCTCGAACAGGACCAGTGCGAGATGCTGGATTTCCTGCTCGACGAGAGCGGCCGGCCGGTGACCTTCATCGCCCTGTTCGACCGCGACGACATTCCCGAGGCGGTGCGCGAGACGCTGCGCAAGGCAGCCCCGATGATCGCCAAGGGCGCGCGCCCGCAGACCTCGCCGCTGCCGCTGACGCGCGAGATCGACATGAACAATCCCTTCGCCTTCGCCGCTTTCTCGGCGTGGAAGCGCATCTTCGCCGATACCTCGCGCGAAGCGCGCAAGGCGGCCTATGCCGACCCCGCCTTCCGCAACCAGTTCCGCGAGGACCTCAAGAAGCCGATGGGCTTCAGCAACTGGGACCGCGTCGTCGTCCACGAGGTGAAGAACCCGGTGCTCAAGCATCTCGAGCGCAAGTCGATCGGCGAGATCGCCCGCGAGCAGGGCAAGGATGGCGTCGCTGCCTTCCTCGACGTGGTGCTCGACGACAACCAGGAGGTCGAGCTCACCATGGCCTCGTGGAACACGCGCGAGGACCGCATGCGCGAGCTCCTCAACAACAAGGCCATCCTGATGGCGCTGGGTGACGGCGGCGCGCATGTCGACATGCTCTGCGACGCCGGCTACCCGACCTACCTGCTCGGCACCTGGGTGCGCGAGAAGGAGGCGATCACGCTGGAAGAGGGCGTGCGCAAGCTCACCTCCGATCCCGCCGATCTCTTTGGCCTGAAGGACCGCGGCCGCCTGAAGAAGGGCATGCCCGCCGACGTCGCCATCTTCGATCCCGCCGCCATCGGCTCGTCCAACCACGGCATCCGCCAATACGACTTGCCCGGCGGCGCCAAGCGCATCGTCATGCCGTCGCGCGGCGTCGAATACACGGTGGTGAACGGCGCGGTGACCTGGGAGCAGGGCAAGCTCACCAACGCCAAGGCAGGCAAAGTGTTGAGAGCATAGGAGCAACTGATGGACGGAGCCTCTGTAACAACCCTGACCGCCGCCGATCACGCACGGGCGATGGCTGACTACAGCCGCGCCGGCGAGGCGCGCGCCATGGCGTTGGGCAATCGCGGGCCGATTCGCTACGGCGCGGACGGCAAGCTCGACCGGGCGATCCTCGACTCCTATTGGGAGAACGGTTTCTACGTACTCCAAGGGGTGGTCGGCGCGGAGGAATTGCAGGAGTTGCGCGCCGATGTCGACTTCGTCCTGTCGCGGGCGCCTGTCGAGCCGGGCGCGACTGTCGATCGCAACGGGCAGCCGGTGCTGGGCGCGGGCGTGATCAAGCCGCCCTACCGTCTGGCCAAGCCGTTGGGCGATCAGCTTGGCGGGACGGACAAGAACAACGGCCGTCATCCGGTCGCCATGCTGCAGCCGACGCTCGGTGCGGGCGGACCGGCATGGACGGTCGAGTTGCTCGACGGCAATCTTTACCTGATGGACGCGGCGTTGCGACTCTATGGTCATCCCGGGCTGCTGTCGGTGGCGGCGGGTGTGTTGGGCGACGACTTCGTGCCCTACAACGAGGTAACCTTCGTCAAGGAAGCGGGCCTCGGTCCCTCGGTGGCCTGGCACCAGGACGGCACGACGCATTGGAACGCCGCCGATTGGGATATGGGCGCGCACGGTTTCAACTTCATGACGCAGCTCTATCCCAGCACGGCGGGCAATGGCGTCTGGGTGCTGCCGGGCAGTCATCGGCTGGGCAAAGCGGACATCAAGAAGCTGGTGGGCGGCGGCACCGATCGCATCGACGGCGCGGTGCCGATGCTGACGGGGGCGGGCGATACGGTCATCACCAATCGTCAGCTCCTGCACGGCTCCTTCGCCAATAGCTCGCCCGACCGGCGCATCACGCTCAACGCCGGATTCTTTCCGAGGAAGCGCGTGCTCGGCGTGACGACGCGGCGGCTCACCGGCGCGGTCGAGACCTACGACACGGCGCGCATCGATGCGCGCTGCCGCATCCTGCAGATCGCCATCGACGCCCGCCGCCAGCGCTTCCCGCAGGAGAAGGCGTATGTCTACGGCCCGCTCGCCGGCGAGGAAGACGCCAACCGCTGGAACGAGGCGGCCCGTGCGCGGATGAAGAACTACAATCAGCTCGATATGTTTATCTAGAAGAAGCTTCCTCCCCATTCATATGGGGAGGTGTCGGCCTCATAGGCCGACGGAGGGGTCGGAGAGATCCCGCGCGATGCTCATGACCCCTCCGTCGCCGTAAGGCGGCGCCACCTCCCCATATGAATGGGGAGGAAAGCGCAGACTATTTATCCATGATCCATTCCGCACCCGACGCGAGTGCCACGTCGCGGACCTTGGCGAGCAGGTTCTGGCCGACCGGAATGCCGCTCTCGCGGCGCTTGGCGGCGGTGCGGCGTTCGGGGTCGCCGGCGACGGAGACGGGCCGCGCCGGATCGGCGGGCTTCGTCGCGCGCAGCGTGTCGCAGAAGGCCGCGACATCGGCGCGGAAGTCGGCGGAGTCGCGGAACAGGCCGGGGTCCATCGCCAGCAGGAAATGGCCGATATCCATGGTGCCGGGCTTTTTGGTGTGCAGCGGATCGGTCACCATCGTCGCGCCGGACAGTGCCGAGGACAGGATGTTCACCATGGCGCCGAGGCCGTAGCCCTTGTGGCTGCTGCCTTCGGGCGTGCCGCCGAGCGGCGTCATGAAGCCGCCCTTGCTGACTTCGAGCGGGTCGGTGCTGGGGCTGCCATCCGCCTTGACCAGCCAGCCCGGCGGCGTCGGCAGATTCTCGTTGGCCTTGTTGCGGATCTTGCCGGCGGCCACGGTCGTGGTCGCCATGTCGAGCAGGAAGGGCTCGCCCGGCTTGCCGGGAGCGGCGAAGGCGATGGGGTCGGTGCCGAGACGCGCCTGCGCGCCATGGGTCGGCGCCACCTGGATGCCGCTGGCTGAGGTCGTGACCATGCCGATCAGGCCGGCGTCGACGGCCATCAGCGCATAGAAACCGCAGGCGCCGAAATGGGCGGAGTTGCGCACGGCGGCGACGCCGATGCCGCTCGTCCTGGCCTTGGCGATGGCCAGTTCCATGCCGCGTCGCGCGGCGGGATGGCCGAGGCCGCCGCCGCCATCGACCAGCGCCGATACCGGCGTCTCGCGCGTCGCGGTGAGTGTGGCGCTCATGTCGATGCGGCCGGCGCGGCGGCGCTCGTCGTAGCTCGGGATCATCGAGATGCCGTGCGTGTCGATGCCATGCAGATCGGCCCAGCTCATGATCTCGGCGGTCTCGCCCGCCGTCGGTTCGGGCATGCCCCAGGCGCGCAGGATCAGTTCGAGCTGGCGTCGATGGGTGGCGTAGGAGGCGGGCATCTGCGGTTCTTTCCCGGTTGAGAGGGCGGGACCTTAGCACCGCGCCGCTGATCTTTCAGGCAGCGCCCCGCCAGAAGCGATTGAGCGCCGCGGCATCGCCGGCGAAGAAATTGCGGTCGCAGAAGTCGAGGCCGGCAACCGCGCGCGAGATGGTGCCGAAGGCGGCATCGCTCTCGCGCTCGTTGGCGGCATATTGCCAGAGCTTCCAGCCGCGATTGGACCAGGCGTAGGGCGTCTCGGGTTCGTTCTCGCGATAATCGGCCACCCACAACTCGCAGCGCGCCAGGATCGAGCCGGTCGTAACGGGCCGGTCGAGGCTCATGCGGTGCTTGCCGTAGCGCTCGCCATTGGCCCAGCGCGGATGGGCATAGACCACGGGCAAGCGCCGCGTCGCGCGATAAATTTCCTGCACGAAGGCCTCGGCCTGGGCGAGCTGCATGGTGTTGCTGGGATTGCCCTCGTTGGGCTCGAGGTCGAGGGCCATCAGCGTCGAAGGTCCCGGTTGGCAGGCCGCCAGGAACGACGCCGCCTGCTGCTGGCCGGAATACTGCCGCGTGCCGAAATGATAGCCGCCCCACAGCAGTCCCGCCGCCTCGGCCGACCGCCGCCGCCCGGCATAGGCCCGATCGAAGTAGTCGCCGCCTTCGCTCACCTTGTGAATGACGCCGAGGATGTTGCTGCGGCGCACCGCGGCGAAGTCGCTGACGGTGACGCCGTGGCTGATGTCGATCACCGCATCCAGCCCGGCAATGGCGAAGCGGGGCGTGGCAGTGGGGACGGGGGAGTCGAACCCGGCGCCCTTGGGCGGCCGTCCGCCGCAGCCGGAAAGGGCGGGGGCGGCGAGGGCGGCGACGCCGCCGAACAGAGTACGACGAGAAATCATTCGGCCACCATTTCCATAGAGCGAGTTCCTTGTAACCGGGTGAGTTGCCACAGTCCGGGCACCGGCCGACAATACTGGAGATGCATTACGACTACATCGTGGTCGGCGCGGGGTCCGCCGGCGCCGTCGTCGCCAACCGGCTCTCGGCCGATCCGCGCCACAAGGTCCTGTTGCTGGAAGCCGGGCCCGCCTCCAATCCGTGGTCGCGCGTGCCGGTCGGCTACGCCCGCATGATCGCCAATCCCGCCGTCAACTGGCTCTACAGCTCCGAGCCCGAGGCTAGTACCGGCGGCCGGCGCATTCCGGTACCGCGCGGGCGCCTGCTGGGCGGCTCCAGCGCGATCAACGGTCTCGCCTTCGTGCGCGGCCAGGCGCAGGACTTCGACACCTGGGCGCAGATGGGCAACCAGGGCTGGAGCTATAGCGACGTCCTGCCCTTCTTCAAGCGTATGGAAAATTATCAGGGTGATGAAGGCGACGACCGCTTTCGCGGCCGCGAGGGGCCGCTGCGCGTCACCAATCCCCCGCCGCGCCAGCCGATCTTCCAGGCGCTGATCAAGGCGGCGGGCGAGGTCGGCATCGTCCACAATCCCGATTACAACGGCGCCCGGCAGGACGGCATCGCCATGAGCCAGGCGACGATCTCGTCGGGCCGCCGCATGAGCACGGCGCAGTGCTATCTCGAACCGATCCGCAAGCGGGCGAACCTGCGCATCGAGACGGGTGCGTTGACGGAGGCTCTGCTGCTCGACGGCAAGCGTTGTGTCGGCGTGCGCTATTGCATCGGTGGCGAGACGCGCGAGGCGCGTGCCGTGCGCGAGGTCGTGGTCAGTGCCGGTTCGATCAACGCGCCGCAACTGCTGGAACTCTCGGGCATCGGCCAGCCCGAGCGCCTGCGCGCGCTGGGCATCGAGGTCAATCATGCCCTGCCCGGCGTCGGCGAGAACCTGCGCGACCATTATGCGCCGCGCACGAAATGGGCCGTTGGCACCAGGGGCATCACCTATAACGACACGGCGCGCGGCCTTGGCCTCGTGCGCCAGGCGCTGCGCTATGCCATTTCGCGGCAAGGGTTGCTGTCGATGGTGGGTGCGCCGATGCGCGCTTTCGTGCGCTCGCGCGAGGGCCTCGAGGCGCCCGACCTGCTGCTGGGCTGGGTGCCGATGCTGACCGAGCCCGGCCCCCGCGGCCCGGTGATCTCGCGCCAGTCCGGCATGACCTGCTACGCCCATGCGATGCGGCCCGAGAGCAAGGGCCAGATCCACATCACCTCGGCCGATCCGCGCCGGCCACCCGCGATCAACTTCAATTTCCTATCGTCGCCGGTCGATGCAGCGCTCACCCTGCGCGCCGTCCGCATCGCCCGCTCGATCATGACCGCGCCGGCGATGGCGCCGCTGCAGCTCACGGAGATGGCGCCCGGCGTCGATCGGACCACGGACGACGAGATCCTCGCCTGGGTCAAAGCAACGGCCGAAACGACCTATCACCCGGTCGGTACCTGCAAGATGGGCTTCGATACCATGGCCGTGGTCGATGCGAAGCTGCGCGTCCATGGCATCGAGGGCCTGCGCGTCGCCGATGCCTCGATCATGCCGACGCTGACCTCGGGCAATACCAACGCCCCCTCGATCATGATCGGCGAGAAGGCCGCCGATATGGTGCTGAACGGCTAGAGAGCCGCCGCTGCAGGCGCGGCCGGTCGCCCGCGCTCAGCGACTGCCATTGTCACGATTTTCCGCCTGTCTCGATGCGGAGAAAATATCCCAGGCGGCGATGAACATCGCCGCGATCACCGGTCCGATGATGAACCCGTTCGGTCCCAGGGTCGCGATGCCGCCGAGAGTCGAGATCAGCACCACATAGTCCGGCATCTTGGTGTCCTTGCCGACCAGGATCGGACGCAGGAGATTGTCGACAAGGCCGATGACAAGCGCGCCATAGGCGATCAGGCCGAGGCCTTGCCACAAGGCCCCGGTCGCCAGCAGATAGAGGGCGACCGGCAGCCAGACGAGGGCGGCGCCGACCACGGGCAGCAGCGACAGAAAGGCCATGACCACGGCCCAGAGCAGCGGAGCGCCGATCCCGAGCGCCCAGAAAATGAGGCCGCCGAGCGCGCCTTGTAGCAGGGCAACGAGCAGGTCGCCCTTGACCGTGGCGCGGATGACGACGGTGAACTTGCGCAACAGGGCCTGCTTCTGTTCGGTGCGCAGCGGAATGGCGTCCTTGATGCGCGTGAACAGCGCAGCCTCGTCGCGCAGCAGGAAGAAGAGCAGATAAAGCATTACGAACAGGTTGGTGATGAATTCGAACGTGCTCTGGCCGAGACTGAAGGCCTGCCCGGTCAGGAACTGGCTGCCCCTCACGAGGCTAGCGGATATTTTTTCCTGCATGGCGTCGAGACTCACAAGGCCGAAGCGATCCAGCAGACCGGCCGCCCATGGCGGCAAGGCGTCGAGGGTGAGCTGGAAGAACCGGGCGAGTTGCAGCTCTCCCGACTGCATCCTTTTGTAGACACTGGAGGCTTCCTGGATCAGCGACATGCCGATCAGCGTCAGCGGCAGAATGACGATCGTCACAATGATGATGACGGTGGCGAGGGCCGCGAGATTGCGCCTCCGTCCCATCGCCTCGGTCAGGCGTCGGCACAAGGGAGCGAACATGATCGCCGTGACGGTGCCCCACAACATCGCGCCGTAAAACGGCCAGACAAGCCATGTGAACGCCAGCGATACCGCGCCGATCAGCAGCAGGAAGGCTTTGTCCTCAACGGCGCGCATGGGTGCGCCGATGCCCGGAGGCCTTCACGCGTTCGGCCTGTCGTCCACGGATGTGCAAATCCGGTTTGGCAACCCGTTCACACCGGAACGACGTAGCCGTCGCGGCGGGGATCGCAGCCGCCGGTGAAGGTGCCGGTCTGGGGATCGACCGCCACGCCCTGCATGCCGCCGACCTTCATCGTCCAGTCGGGACCGCTGGTCAGCGCATGGCCGCGCTTGCGCAGCTCCTCGTGCACGCCCGGCTCGACACGCGATTCGAAGAGCACGTCGCGGCCGTCGGTCAGGCGGCCACGCGGCGCCTCGATGGCCTGCTGCAGCGGCAGGCCATAGTCGACGTATTGCACGAAGGCCTGCGGCTGGGTCTGCAGGATGCCGTAACTGCCGGGCGTGCCCAAGGCGAGGATCGGCTTGTCGTCCTGCGTGACGATCGAGGGCGCGACGCAGACCGGCATCGGATCGCCCGGCGAGACGCGGTTGGGGCTGGCCGGATTGACGTCGGCCCAGAACAGGAAATTGTTGAGGCAGACGCCGGTGCCCGGCACGACGATGCCCGAGCCGAAGACGGCGCCCAGGCTCTGCGTCACGCAGACCATGTTGCCGTCACGGTCGGCGATCGAGAAGGAGGTGGTGTGGCCTTCTTCTTTCTGGGCGGCGGCAGGCGGTGTCCACTGCTCGGTCGGGCCGTCGACCGGCTTGCCGTCGCGCACGCGGGCGCGCAGGCCTTCGACATAGCCGTCGGACAGCAGCTCGGCCAGCTTCTGCTTCGACGGCACGCCGTTGGCGATGCGGACGCCGGCGGCGATGCGGATGGCGCGCAGCATCGTGTCGAGATGCTCGACGCCGTTGCGCGGCATGCTCTTGATATTGAATCCTTCGAGGATGCGCAGCGTCAGCAGGTACTGGAAGGCCTCGCAGGGCACCGGCGGTACATGGACCTTGCGGCCACGATAATCGATCGACAGCGGATCGACCCAGACCGCCTTGGTCTCCATCAGATCGTCCATCGTGAGGCAGCCGTCGAGTTCGGTCAGCCGCGCGATCAGCTTCTTGCCCAGAGCGCCGCCATAGAGCAGGCCGGGGCCTTCACTGGCGATGGCCTCGAAGGTCCTGGCGAGGTCGGGTTGCTTCAGCACGGCGCCCAGCACGGGCTTGCCGCCGCTGATGCCCTCGAGATAGACCCGGCTCCATTCGGGGTAGAGCTTGGCATGGCCCCTGAGGTCGGCGGTGGCGCTGCTGATCTCCTCGATGTTGAACTCGATCAGGCCGAAGCCGTCGCGGGCCAGCGCGATCGCCGGCGCGAAGAGTTCGGGCAGTTTCTTGGTGCCATAGGCGTTCACCATCTCGCACCAGCCGGCCAGATTGCCCGGCGAGCCGACCGACAGCGCGCCGCGCGCCAACTGGTCGCGCCGCGACAGCTTGTCGACCGGGAATTTCCGCGGGATATGCGCCATGAAGTCGAGCGAGCGCACGCGCTTTTCCTTGGCGACGTAGCAGGTGGCGAGGCCGCGTCCGGCGAAGCCCGACATATAGGGCTCGACCACGTTGAGCGCCGCCGCCGTGGCCGCCGCGGCGTCGAAGGCATTGCCACCGTTGCCGAGGACGCGCGCGCCCGCCGCGGCTGCGAGCGGATGCGCCGCCGCCACCATTCCGTGTTGCGATGTGATGGTCGGACGTTTGCCGTGCTGCAACATGCGATCTCCCGAATTTGTTGCTGGGGATCGTGCCGCGTATCGGACGGGGCGGCCACTGGAATCAGGGGCGGGAATTGCGGAAGAGGGCGGGCGCTTGCATAAAGGCTGCCATGCAGATCACCAGACGCACGGCCTTAACAGGCCTTACCGCATCGGCCATTCCCTTCGGCGCCAGCGCCCAGGCTTGGCCCACCAAGCCGCTCACCATCGTCGTGCCCTATGCGGCGGGCAGCGCCACCGACACGCTGACGCGCCTGATGGCCGAGGCGCTGGCGCCGCGCCTTGGCCAGACGGTGATCGTCGACAACAAGGGCGGCGGCAACGGCTCGATCGCCGGCGGCTATGTCGCCCGCGCGCCGGCCGATGGCTATACGCTGATGATGGCAACGGCGGCGACGCATGCCGGCAATCCCAACCTGATGAAATCCGTGCCCTACGATTCGCTGGCCGATTTCGCGCCGGTCGGCTTCTACGGCTTCATCAAGTTCGTGCTGCTGGTGCGTGCCGATGCCGGGCTCAACACGCTGGCCGACTTCATCAAGCGCGCCAAGGTCAAGCCCGCGCTGACCTCCGGGGCCGGCACGCCCTCGGCCCGCCTCATCACCGCGACGCTCGGCGAACGCATCGGCGCCGATATCACCTATGTGCCTTACAAGGCCGCCCCGCAGGCGCTGGCCGACCTGCTGTCGGGTCAGATCGATCTTACTTTCGCCGATGTCTCCATCGCCCTGCCGCAGCTCAAGGCCGGCAAGGTCAAGGCGCTGGTGCTGGCTTCGGACGCGCGCTCGCCGCTGATGCCCGAGGTGCCGACTTTCCAGGAAGCGGGCCTCGGTCCCTTCGCCCTCGATGCCTGGTTCGTGGTGATGGCGCCGGCCAAAACGCCGCCCGAGGTCGCGGCGAAGATCGACTCAGCAGTGCAGGAGATCGTCGCCGACCCGGCGATGGTCCAGCGCCTCAACGCCATCTCCTTCGAGCCCAAGCGCATGGCGCCGGCGGATGTCCGCACCTTCATCGCCTCGGAGATCGACAAATGGGGCCGGCTCTCCCGGGCCGCCGGCATCGAGAAGGAATAGAGATGTCCGCCGACAAGCGCCTCGAATTCGGCTGGTTCCTGCCCACGGCCGGCGACACCACGGCCTATGGCAAGGCCGATGCGCAGATCGCGCCCTCGCTCGATCTCTTCGACAAGGTCGTGCAGTCGGCCGAGGCGGCGGGCTTCGAATACATGCTGGTGCCAGTGCAGACCGCCTGCTGGGAGGCGTGGATTTCCAGCGCCATGATGGTGGCGCGCTCGAAGTCGATGCGCATGCTGGTGGCAGCGCGGCCGTCCTATATCAACCCCGTGCTGCTGGCCAAGATGATCAGTGCCTTCGACCAACTCTCGGGCGGGCGCATCTGCATCAACCTGATCGCCGGCCAGAGCGAGGCGGAGAACGCGTCCGAGGGCGTGAAGTGGGGCAAGGAAGAGCGCTACGAGATCATGGACGAGGAAGTCGCGATCCTGAAGGCGCTGTGGACGACGCGCGGCCCGGTCCATTTCGACGGCAAGTTCTATCAACTGAAGGGCGCGCAGATTCGACCCTATCCGCTGCAGAAGCCGCATCCGCGTTTCTATCTCGGGGGCGGCTCGAAACAGGCCTGGGAGATTTCCGCCAAGCATTCCGACGTGCATCTGTTCTGGGGCGATACCTACGAACGCATCCGCGCCAATATGGCCGAGATCAAGCAGATGGCCGCCGTACACGGCCGCGAGAAGGAGATCGGCTTCGGCATGCGTCTGCAGGTCGTCTGCCGGCAGACCGAGAAGGAGGCCTGGGATTTCGCGCATGGCCTCGTCGCCCATGCCAGCGAAGCGCAAAAGGCCTTCGTCAAGGAGCGCTTCGCCACCTCGGAGGCCAATCGGCGCGTGCGTGAGCTGGCGGCGATAGGCGAGACCATCGAGAAGAACCTGTGGACCGGCATCACCCAGGTGCGGCCGGGCGCCGGCATCGCGGTCGTCGGCGATCCCGAGCAATGCGCAGATACGCTGCAGAGGTTCATCGACCTCGGCTGCCACTCCTTCTGTTTGTCGGGCTATCTGCACGACGAAGAGGCCGAGCGTTTCGGCAAATGGATCATGCCCCTCCTGCGCGCCCGCAATCCCGGGCGTATGCTGGCCGCTTGAGAAGGCGGCCTGAAGAGGACATCGAGATGGACGCGACAGCGCTGAAGAATTTCGTCGGAACGTTCTGGGAGGATGCGATTCTCCCGTCGCTCACCGACTACATCCGCATTCCGAACAAGTCGCCGGCCTTCGATCCGCAATGGGTCGAGCATGGCTACATGGAAGATGCCGTGACGCTGATGGAGGCCTGGGCGCGCCAGTACCTCACGGCCTTTCCCGGCGCCACGCTCGACGTCGTCCGTTTGCCCGGGCGTACGCCGCTCATGTTCATGGATATTCCGGGCGACAGCGACGACACGGTGCTGCTCTACGGTCATCTCGATAAGCAGCCCGAGATGAAAGGCTGGTTCGAGGGCTTCGGGCCGTGGATCCCCCTGTTGAAGGACGACAAACTCTACGGCCGCGGTGGCGCCGACGACGGCTACGCGATGTATGCCAGCCTCTGCGCGCTGCTGGCGCTCAAAGAACAGAAGCTGCCGCGTGCCCGTTGCGTGGTCATGATCGAAGCCTGCGAGGAATCGGGCAGCTACGATCTGCCCTTTTATGTCGATCATCTGAGCGACCGCATCGGCAAGCCGTCGCTCGTCGTGTGCCTGGATTCGGGCTGCGGCGATTACGAGCGGCTGTGGCTCACCACTTCCTTGCGCGGAATCGCCGCCGGCACATTGACAGTGCGCGTACTCACCGAGGGTGTGCATTCCGGCGATGCCTCGGGTGTCGTGCCGTCCTCTTTCCGGTTGCTGCGCGGATTGCTGTCGCGGATCGAGGACGAGGCCACCGGCGCGATCAAGCTGGAGGATCTCTATGTGCAGATCCCGCCGCAGCGCATCGAGCAGGCCAAGCAGGCGGCGCAGGTGCTGGGCGAAGCGGTGATCAACCGTTACCCCTTTGCCGGTTCGACGCGGCCGATGGCCGACGAGAAGGCCGAGCTGGTGTTGAATCGCACCTGGCGGCCGCAGCTGGCCATCGTCGGCATGGACGGTTATCCGACGCCGGAGAATGGTGGCAACGTCCTGCTGCCCTTCTCGACGGCGAAGCTCAGCCTCCGCCTGCCGCCGACGCTCGATGCCGAGGCGGCGGTGGAGGCGTTGAAGAAAACCCTGGAGAGCAATCCACCCAACGGCGCAACGGTGACCTTCGAAGGCAAGGATGGTCAGTCGGGCTGGCACGCGCCCGCTCTGGCGCCATGGCTCGAGAAGGCAGTGGCGCAGGCTTCGCAAGAAGCCTTTGGAAAGCCTGCCACCTACATGGGCGAAGGCGGCTCGATTCCCTTCATGGGCATGCTGGGCGAGAAATTTCCGGGCACGCAGTTCGTTATCACCGGCGTGCTGGGTCCGCATTCCAACGCCCATGGGCCCAACGAATTCCTGCATATTCCGACCGGCAAGCGCGTCACGGCGGCGGTGGCGCGCCTGATCGTGGCGCATCACGCCCGCGCGCTTCAGACCATATCGGGAGCCTAGACATGCAGCTCGCGTCACGAACTTACGATGCCGCCGACATCTCCGCCGTGCAGGAGCTCTATCATTCCAACGGCTGGACCGACGGGCTGCCGATCGTGCCACCGACCGAGGATGCGGTGCAGGCCTGTCTCGACTGGGCGATGATGCCGCCCGGCCAGTTGATCGGCATCGAGCCAGTGCGTGGCTTGGCGATTACGGCGGAGAAGCTCGCGATCAACGCGGTGATGGCCGGTTGCCTGCCGATGCATTTCCCGGTCGTGGTGACGGCCTGGATGGCGATGATGCAGGACGAGTTCCTGATGCATGGCGCCACCGCCAGCACCGGTGGCTGCGCCGTCATGGTGGTGCTGAACGGTCCGATCCGGCTGGAGCTGGGCGCCAGCGGTACGTTCAACGCGCTGGGCAACAGCGACCGCGCCACCGCCGTGATCGGCCGTGCCGTGCGGCTCTGTCTGATCAACCTGATGGACGTGCGGCCGGGCGTCATCGACCGCTCGACCCTGGGGCATCCCGGCAAGTTCAGCTACTGCCTGGCCGAGGACGAGGAGGATTCGTCGTGGCTGCCGTTGCATGCGCAGCGCGGTGTGGAACGCGCCGCCTCGGCGGTTACCGTCATGGCGGCCGGCGCGCCGCGTCAGCTCATGAACGAGTGGACGACCAAGCCCGAGGAAATCCTCGAAACCTTTGCCGCCGAGATGCGCGCCAACCTGCGGCATTACTCGATCCACCCCGGCAACTACGCCATCATCGTTCCCAAGCAGCTGCGCGAGCACCTGCAGGCGGCCAAATGGACCAAGACCGATGTCGCCAATTTCATCCATGAGCGGGCCCGTATCCACCGCCGCGAATGGGCCGATGTCGGCAAGGGCGCCGTGGTACGCGACCGCGGCGACAGCGTCTATGCGGCCATGGATTCGCCCGACCAGCTGCTGGTTATCGCCGCCGGTGGCCCGGCGGGCGGCTTTGGCGCGGTGATTCCGCCCTGGCTCGGCAACAAAAGCTATGCCGTGACGTTGCCCATCGGCGCCTGCGTGGATTGCGAACCGCCAAAGAAGTAATATAGGTAGGCCATGAACTTCCGAGTCCTCGACCCCACCAACGAGAAGGCGGCCCCTCTGGGCCAGCTCGCCCCGCGCCTCGATACGCTGCGGGGCAAGACCGTGGGCTTCATCTCGAATGGCAAGGAAGGTACCAAGGGCTTCTTCAAGCACCTCGACCGGATCCTGCGCGAGGACTATGGCGTGGCCCATGTGGTGAGCCGCACCAAGTCGAATTACAGCGCTCCCGCCGACCGGCATATCGTCGACGAGATCAAGAGCTGGGACGCCATGGTCTCCGGCCTCGGGGATTGAGGCAGCTGTTCATCGTGCAGTCTGCACGACTCGGTTACCGCTGAACGAGAAGGCGTCCCCGCCTTCAGCGTCATGACGACCCGCTTCGAAAGCGCGGCCGAGATGATGAGCCGGGTGCTCGGCATGCCGGACTATGCCTTTGCGCGAATCGGTCATCCGGTCAGCAGCGCCACCGACGACGAATTGCACGCCATGGCGAGGCTGGCGATCGAGCAGGGATGCAGGATGCTGCTGCGTCAGCCCTGACGCCATGCCGATCAGCAGCCGCTTCGTCGTCACCTCAACGATCGCGCTGCTGGCCGTTGGATTCCTGACTCTTCTGGCCATCGTCGGCATGACGATCTGGCTCGGCGAACGCTCGCAGATCTATTTCAACGAAGTCATCGAGGCGCGCGACACGCGCAGCGCGGCGGTAGAGCTGCGCAGTGCGGTGCAGGCGGCCGAATCGAGCCAGCGCGGCTTTCTCGTGTCCGGCAACGAGATCTATCTGGCACCCTACGACAATGCCAAGACGATGGCGGAGCGGCAACTCGACGCGCTGCAGAAGGCGCTCAAGCCTTATCCCGATACCGAGGTCATGGCGCGGCGGCTGTCGACCGTGATCGGCGAGAAATTCGGCGAGATGGACCAGTCGATCGCCTGGAAGAACGACCGTCGCGATGCCGAGGCGTTTGCGCTTTTCCGCAGCAATCGCGGCAAGGCGCTGATGGACGAGGCCAACCTCTTCCTGTCGGGCATCATTCGCGCCGCTGACGAGCGGCTGACGACCGGGGTCGGCGAGCAGCGTGCCAACGCCACCCGGCTGCGCTGGGTCTCGATCGTCGGCGGTATCGTCATCGTGCTGGTCGTGGCCGGCGTCACCGCCACCGTTCTGCAATATGCGCGCGAGATCGCCCAGGCGCGCGACGAGGTGCGCGTGCTCAACGCCAACCTCGAGGATCGGGTAACGCGGCGCACCGCCGATCTCGCCCAGGCCCGTGACCGCGCCGAGGTTCTGCTGGCCGAAGTGAATCACCGCGTCGCCAACAGCCTGTCGCTGGTGGCTTCGCTGGTGCAACTGCAGTCCACTTCGGTGAAGGACCAGGCGGCCAAGAACGCGCTCGACGAGACGCAGGCGCGCATCTACGCCGTATCGCTCATTCACAAGCGACTCTATAGCTCGGGCGACGTGCGCTTCGTCGCGCTCGACGAATACCTGTCGACCCTGCTCGACCACCTCGAGACCTCTATGCGCGCCGGCGGCCATGGCGCCTCGCTGCGCTACGATCTTGAGCCGCTGAAGCTGGCGACCGATTCCAGCATCAACCTTGGTGTTGTCGTCGCCGAATGGGTCACCAACGCCTTCAAATACGCCTATCCCGACCGCCGGGGTGAAGTCCGGATTCATCTGAGACGCCTGCCGGGCCAGCGGGCAGAGCTGGTCGTCGAGGATGACGGCGTCGGCCGGAGCGACGGGCCGGCCAAGGGCACGGGCCTGGGCACCCGGCTGGTTACCGGCATTGCCGCCAGCATGTCGGCGGAAATCGAATACCTCGCGCGCCAGCCCGGAACGGCGGCGCGTATGGTTTTTCCGCTGGTGGAAAGCTGACGTTTCCGCAACCCGCGCCGACTCGCCCGCTGCGGACTCTTGGCTTAAGATGGCATCATGCGCCTTACGACGATCCCGCTCGCCTTGGCCATTTCAATTTGTTTGGTGCCTGCAAGTAACTCGTCGGTTGCGCAGGATGGACCTTCCGGCATCACCGTGCCTGTGGTGTTTCCACCTTTCAATGCAAGCGCGCCCGTCTGCAGCCCGCCGCCAGGCCTGCAAAAGGTCCTGGCCTTCTCGCAGGATAACGGGCGCGAGTTCATGCAGGGCACCGCCCGTGGGTTGAGCTTGGCCGCCAAGGATCGTGGCCTCGACTATCGTGTCGCCGTGGCCGGCAACGACCCGGCAAAAATGATCGAGCAGGTGCGGGCCTTTCTCGGCGCCAAGGTGGGGGCTGTGGTGGCCGCTCCCGTCGATCCGCCGTCGCTCAGCCGCAGCCTGCAGCAGGTGATCTGGTCGGGCGCCTATGTCGGCACCGTCGTGCCGCCACCGGCGACGTCGCTGCTCAATGCCCCGCAATACCTGACCGGCAAGGTGTTGGGCGATGCGGCGGCGGCCTATATCCGCACGCGACTCGGCGGCAAGGCCAAGGTCGTACTGCTGACCCATGACAGCCTGCAGTTCCTGGCGCCGCGCTTCGTCGCCATGCGCGATTCGCTGAAGGGCATGCCGGGCGTCGTCATCGTCGCCGATCTGTCGCCGGTGACGGTCAACAAGGACGGCGGCGCGGCCACCATGCGCACCATTCTTCTGGCGCAGCCCGATGTCGATGTCGTGCTGGGGGCCGATACCGTCGTGCTGGGCGCTCTGGAAGCGTTGCGCGCCGCCGGCAAGGCGCGGCCCAACCAGTTCCTCGGTGGCATCGACGGTGAGCCCGAGGCGGTGGCCGAGATCAAGAAAGGCGGGCCCTACAAGGCCAGCATCAGCCTGGCCTCGCCGGTCTTCGGCTATGCCATGGGCCAGCACGCGGCCGACTGGCTGGAAGGCAAGAGCATCCCGCAGGCCATGGATATCCTTCCCAGTGCACTGTCACTCGACAATATTGCGAGCTACGAGGCCGATTTGGCCAACCCGGCGGCGGTCTATGCCGATCCGGCGCGGCGGGCGGCCTATCTGAAGATGTATGGCAACATATGCTACGACAGCCGCGATCAATATGTGAACTTCCCCTGGTCGTCGGAGAGAAAGTAGCGGCGGCCGGAACCTTTCGCTTCAATTTGCGTTACAGGTGCGAACGCCATTTGGAGAGACCGCATGAAGCCGATCGTACTCGTTGGAGCCCTGCTGATTGGACTGGGTATTGTGGGCCTCGCGCTCGACCATATTTCCTTCACTGAAAAGAAGACCGTGCTCGATGTCGGCCC
>JBBRFD010000047.1:0-27929 GCA_038224985.1 Reyranellales bacterium | reverse complement strand
TTAAACGCCTGCTGCGCGGCCTCGTCGGACTGCGGGTGCTGCGGCCGCACCGACAGGCGCGTCAGGTGAAGCTGCCCGAGGATACGACCGACGTGGCGCTCGGATATATCCACGCCGAACCGCTCCTTGATCTGCTCCTGATCGCCAATGCCATGAAGAGGCTCCTTCGCGATACCATCGCTCCAGGGAATCACATCCTCATCTCAATGCCGATTCACATCCGAGTCATTAGTTCTGACGGTTGGTATAAGGCTCACCTTCCTCAGGGTCAATCGACCGGAGGCCCTCTGACACGCTTGAAACCTTTTAGCTGCGGCTAGGGCAGCGCCTTTATCCAGTCGACGATGCGCGCCGAGGCGGCGAAGTCGGTGTTGCGGTGGTCGGCATCGACAACGAGATATTTGCTGTAGGGATTCTTCGCGGCGGGCTTGTAGATGCTCTCCTCGGCATAGCGGATGGCGTTGTCCTGCTTGCCCACCACCAGCATCAGCGGCACGGCGGCCGACAAGAGCGGCGCCTGCGCCATCATCGAGGCTTTGCCGCGCGGGTTCATCCAGCTGACATAGACGGCGGTGGTGGTCGAAAGCGTGGTCGAGCTGCCCTGGTTCTCGTCGCCGCCACGAAAGGCCTGCGCGCCTTGGCCCGACCGGGCGAGTTCGGCGGCACGATCGATATCCGCCTTGATCGACGGATTGTTGCGATAAGAGAAACCGGGATTGTGGCCGGGTGCCGCCATGACCAAGCCCGCCACGTTCGGGCGCGCCACGGCATAGGACAGCGCCATGTTCGCGCCCAGACTCTGGCCAGCGACGACGATGCGCTGTGCACCCTGCCCGCGCAGGGCCGCGACATGGCCGTCGATCTGCTCGTGCACCTGCTCGACTGTAACCGCGATCTTCTCCCACGCCCCTTCGCTCCACGGCATGTCGGGAAAGGCCGCCTTGGCGCCCATGCTCTCGAGCTTGGCGCGGATATCCTGCAGGCCCGGCGACCGGCGCTGCGAGCCCTGCTTGCCGTGCATCAGCACGACACCCAGCGGACCGCCCTGGGCCTGCAGCGGCGCAATGCCCGCCGAAGCCAGCAAGCCCGCGGCGAAGATGCGGCGTTTCATCAGTTCACCTTTTCCAGTCCACACCATTCGGCGATGAACAGCGCCGTCGCTTGGGTGATTTTGCGGATCGATTCGAGGTTCACGCGCTCGTCGTAGCCGTGGATGTCGTCGGATTGCGGGCCATAGACCAGCGCCGGTATGCCGGCATAGAGGCCGAAGAAGCGGTTGTCGGCCGTGCCGGTCGAGGTCTTGTCCTCGAGCATCGTGCCGAACACGGTCTTGTGCGCCTCGGCCAAAACGACCCGCACATGCTCGTGGTTCTTGAGCACGAAGGGCTCGGCCTGGAAGCCTTCCCAGGTCACGGTCGGCAGGTTGTTGCCGAGGAAGGGATCGTTGGCGGCGGCGCCGCGGATCAGGTCCTCGATCTCCTGCCGGCACTCCTTCAGGTTCTGCGACGGCAGCACGCCGACGCGCATGTCGAAGGTGCACCAGGCCGGCACCGAACTCGCCCAGTCGCCGCCAGCAATCTTGCCGACGTTGAAGTTCACCGGGTGATGGTGATCGCAGAAATGCTTGTCGTGCGCCTTCCTGACGTTCCACTTCTTTTCCAGCTCGCGCAGCTGCTGGATCAGGCGGTAGGCCGACTCGATGGCGTTGGAGCCGGCGTCGGCCTTGTAGACGTGGACGGGGTGGCCGGTCACTTTCACCTGAAACCACATGACGCCGGTTTGGGCGACGGTGAGGACGCCGGACGAAGGTTCGGGGATGAGGGCGGCGTCGGCGCGGTAGCCGCGCTGGAGGCACGCCAGGGCGCCGTTGCCGGTGCATTCTTCTTCAACCACCGATTGTTGGTAGACATCGGCGGCGGGGCGGTAGCCGAGACCGCGCAAGGCGCGCAGGGCGAAGACGTTGAGGATCAACCCGGCCTTCATGTCGCCGGCGCCACGGCCGTACATCCAGCCGTCCTTGATCGCCGGATCGAAGGGCGGCCGGCTCCACATCTCGTGCGGGCCCTCGGGCACGACGTCGATATGGCCGTTCAGGATCAGTGTCCGACCCTTGGAATTGCTGGGCCGCCACGCCCCCACGACGTTCCAGGCATCGTCGTAGTCCTGGCTGTGGGGCGAGTAGCCCGGCAGGTGCTTGAGATCGTCGATCTTGATCTGCCAGCGGTCGACGCCCAGCCCGTCCTCCCTGAACAGCCGCACCATCATGTCCTGCGCCGGCGCCTCCTGGAAACGCGTCGAGGGGATCTTCACCAGGTCGGCCAGCACCTTGGTCTGGTCGTCGAACTGGCGGTCGACCTCGCTCATGATCCGGGTTTTGACGGCGGCATCCAGCATCGGGTTACTCCGGTAAAACAGGCCCCGAGAGTGGCCGAGGCGAATTGACTCGTCAAAGCGGCGGCAGGCCCCTATTTCACGCCGCAATGCAGACGATCCGCACCCTGGAGGCACTTGAAAACAGCGGTCTGGTCACGCCCGACCGGCGCCTCGCCGAGGCGGCGGAGTCCCTGGCCATCGCCGTCACGCCCGAGATGCTGGCGCTGATCGACCGCGCGAACCTCGCGACCGATCCCATCGCGCGGCAGTTCATCCCCTCGCCCGCCGAGACCGAGATCGCCGCCGACGAATTGGCCGACCCGATCGGCGACGACGCCCGCTCGCCGGTCAAGGGCATCGTCCACCGCTATCCCGACCGCGTGCTGCTGAAGCCGCTGCATGTCTGCCCGGTCTATTGCCGCTTCTGCTTCCGCCGCGAGAAAGTCGGCCCGGGAGGAGACGCCCTCAGCCCCGCCGAAACAGACACCGCACTCGCCTATATCCGCGCCCATCCGGAAATCTGGGAAGTCATCCTGACCGGCGGCGACCCGCTGATGATGGCGCCGCGCCGCCTGGCCGAATTGATCGCCGGCCTCGACGCCATCCCCCATGTCGCCGTGATCCGCACCCACAGCCGCGTGCCCGTGGCCGATCCCGGGCGCGTCACGCCGGAGCTCATCGCCGCGCTGAAACCGAAGCGCGCCTCGGCCTGGCTCGCCGTCCATTGCAACCACGCGCGCGAACTCACACCGGCCGCCCGCGCGGCGCTGGCCCGCCTGGCCGATTCAGGCCTGCCGCTGATGGGCCAGACCGTCCTGCTGGCCGGCGTCAACGACGATGTCGAAACCCTCGACGCCCTGATGCGCGCTCTCGTGACCGCGCGGGTAAAGCCCTACTACCTGCATCACCCAGACCTGGTACGCGGCACCGGCCATTTCCGCGTCTCCATCGCGCGCGGCCAGGCCTTGATGAAGGCGCTGCGCGGCCGCCTCTCCGGCCTCGCCCAGCCGACCTATGTGCTCGACGTGCCCGGCGGCCACGGCAAGGTGCCGATCGGCCCGGGCTATCTCGGCGACGATCCGGATGCGTTGACGATCACGGACGCGTTCGGCGGAGCGCACCGCTATCCGGAGACTAAATAAAGTCGCCCACCAGCCAGAGGTGACCGTTGCCGGCGACCATGGGTGGAAAAGGCTGGACACCGACAGCCACCAGTATTCGGCCAAGCAGTCGAGGGCTACGGCTCGATTGGCGTCGACGGCGGTGTATGGGTGGGTTGGGCCGAAGCATTCACCTCAGTGCCGGCGGGCAGCACGTCGTCGCGCGCGCCGCTGGTCCAATGGCCCTTGCCGCCGATGCGCCGGCCGTTGTGGTCGACGAGATAGTCGTCGCGATCGACGGCACGCGCATGCTCGTCGTAGCGCTGCCCCGGCTTGTTGAAATGGCTGGCATAGGAACCGGGCTGAGGCGCCGTTACGGCCGCCGGCGCGATCGCGCGGTCGCCGTCCTGACAGCCGGCAAGGGCTCCGCCGGCGAAGAGCGCAAATGCCAAGATTCTTCGGATCATGCCGGATCTCCGGTTTCGAATTCGGGGGTGTACTGAGGCAACGTCTGCCGAGCGGCTTTCGTTGCATTGGCACGGAACGCGGCAGACAAGTCGTGCCGACAAAGGACCCCCCGGTGATCGAAACCGCCGTTTACGACACCAAATCCTACGACCGCGATTACCTCAGCCGCGCGCCCGGCACAGAGGGCATCGGCTGGCACTTCCACGAGTTTCGCCTCTCCGCCGCCACCGCCCCGGCGGCCAGGGGCGCGCAAGCCGTCTGTCTCTTCGTCAACGACACGGCCAACCGCGCCTGTCTGGAAATCCTGGCCGAACTTGGGGTGCGGCTGCTGGCGCTGCGCAGCGCCGGCTACAACAACGTCGATCTCGCCGCCTGCCGCGACCTCGGACTCGCGGTCGTGCGCGTGCCGGCCTATTCGCCGCATGCCGTGGCCGAGCATGCCGTGACGCTGCTGCTGGCGCTCAACCGCAAGATCCCACGCGCCTTCAACCGGGTGCGCGATTTCAACTTCTCGCTGGGCGGCCTCGAGGGCTTCGACCTCCACGGCAAGACCGTGGGCATCCTCGGCACCGGCAGGATCGGCCGCGTCGCCGCGCAAATCTTCCGCGGCTTCGGCTGCACGGTGCTGGCGCACGATCCGATGCCGGACGCCGCCTGGGCGGCGGCGCAGGGCCTGGGTTACGTGGCGTTCGATGTGTTGCTGGCGGGCAGCGATATCGTCTCGTTGCACCTGCCGCTGCTGCCCGAGACCTTTCACTTGCTGAACGAACGAACGCTGGCGCGGATGAAGCCCGGCGTCTTCATCGTCAATACCAGCCGCGGCAAGCTGATCGACACTCTGGCGCTGATCGCCGCGCTGAAGGCTGGCCATGTCGGCGGCGTGGCGCTCGATGTCTACGAGGAGGAGGAAGGCATCTTCTTCGAGGACCTGTCGGGCAAGGCGCTGCAGGACGACGAACTCTCCCTCCTGCTCAATTTTCCCGATGTGCTGATCACCGCCCATCAGGGTTTTCTCACCAAGGAAGCGCTGGGCGAGATCGCCCGCGTGACGACCGCCAACCTCCTGCGGCTGGGATCGGGCGGCGCCTTCCTCGAGGGGACGGTGCTGTGAGCTACGCCGCCTGCCGGAGCGGCGGGAAGAGGCGGGCGTACTGGGCTTCGGAGACGCCATAGCTGCCGTCGGCGATCAACAGCAGGCCGGCGCGGTCGAGGATGGCGATGTGATTGCGCGACGCCCTGATGAGCCCCTGGCCTTCGAGGATATGCAGCGCCACGGTCACGCCGGGCCGGCGCACGCCCAGCATCACCGAGAGGAAGTCGTGCGTCAGGATCAACTCGAGGCTTTCCATGCGGTCCGACGACATCAGGATCCAGCGCGCCAGGCGCTCCTCGAGGGAGGCGCGCCCGTTGGACAGCGCGGTCTGGCTGGCCTGGGCCAGGAACGACTGGACGAAGCGCAGGAAGACCGGGCGAAGGGCGGGGCTGGCCTCCATCGCACCGCGCAGGGCCGCCGGCGCAAGGCGAAGCGCCTGGCCCATGCCCTGGACGATACAACGGTTCACGGCCAGATCGTCGCCCAGCACGATGCCCATCCCCGTCATGCCTTCGTTGCCGATCAGCCCGACTTCGACCAGGCGCTGCGGCTCCGACTGGGCGATAACGGAAATCAGCCCGCTTTCCAGGAAATAGACATGTTCGATGGCCTCGTCGGAGGTCTCGATCACCTGCTTGAGTTTCAGCGCGACCGGCTCGCAGAGGGCGACAATGGCCTCGCGATCGTCGGACGCGAGCGCCATCAGCAGACGGTTTCGGCAGTAATGGGCCACGAATCGCTCCTCTCCCGGCAGGCGCGCGCCTCTCCTGCGCGACTGCCATGGTATGGAACGTACGCGGCGCCCCATTCGTTCCCGCAATACGGGCGTAACGGGACTTTCGGAGACTGGACGGATGCTAGAGGAGCTGGGCGAGTTGGTGATCCGGCGCCTGGGCCATGTGCCCCGGGCGCAAGGCACGGTGCCGGCCATCGTCTATCTCGATCTCGACGGCCGGCTCTATTACGAGCCCGCCGTGACCACCGAACATTACGGCGTGCCGCATCTCGCGCTGTCGCGCCAGGTCGACGGCCCCGGCGCCAACGAGAGACACGATCTCTACGGCCTGTTCCTCGTCAAGGGCGCGACCTTCCTGCGGGTCGAGATCCGCTCGGGCCATGTGACCTTCCAGTGGGACAGGGGCATCCGCGCCGAAAACCTGGCTCAAATGGCCCGGCTGAAAACCCATCTCGAAACGGCGAGCGACGAGGAGCTGATCGTCCATTTCGTGCCGTCCGTGGATAAGCGGAGTCGGTGGCGCAAGCTGCTGAAACGGTTGGCGCGCTATCGGCTGCGCCGCAAGCGAAGCGCCGACGACTAGCCGGCTCCTACTTCCCCGCCACGATCCACGCCTTGATCCTGTCGACTGTCTCCTGCTCGATGCCATTGTAGCCATGATGGGCATAGGCCTCGCAATCGTCGCCAGTCGACTTGCCGCCCTCCATGACGATCAGCGTCGTGCCGTAGCTGCGGTTGTTCTGCTCGGCTGAGCCGAAGCGCGTCACGCGGCAGTGGTCGTCCTTGTGATGGACGATCAGATGGCGGCTCTTGAACGAGCGGGTGTCGAAACTGGCGATCGGGTTCATCGACGAGGTATGGACGAAGCCGGCGACGCGGCCGTCGAGCGGCGCAGCCAGCGCCATCGTCACCTCGGTGCTGCGGCTGGTGCCGACGATGTAGATGGCGATCTTGCCGTAGCGGCGTTCGAGGTCCTCGATAATCGCCAGCATGCGCGGCACGGTCGAGCTGGCGTCGCTCGAGGCTGCGACAAAGCGGCCGTCGGCAAAGCGCTCGCGCGAGCGGATCAGGAAATTGCCGGCCATGGCGATCGCCACCTTGCCGTTTTCCAGGCGCGGATTGAGCACGCCTCGCCCACCCGGCATCAGGATCACGGCATAGGCCGGCGTGCCGTCCTTGGCCGTCAGCAGATAGGAAATGGCCTCGCCCGCCGGATAGCGCGCCGAGGTCGCCAGCTCGTCGCGCGCCCAAGCGGGTGCGGTAAGGGCAGCTGTCGCCCCGAGGGCGGCGATGAACAGCAGGCCGGTGGCCAAGGTTTTCATGGCTGAAAGTTTATCACCGAAATCAAAGTCACACTGCTTGCAATCGTAAGTCACAAATTCCTCTTAATGGCCGGCATGAACAGACATGACGCCCGCCGTGCCCGCTTCGTCTCCGAATATGCCATCGACCTCAACGCCTCCGCCGCCGCCATCCGCGCCGGCTATGCCGCGCGCTGGGCGCGCCACATCGGCTATCGCCTGCTGCAGGATCCCGGGATCGCCGAGGCGTTGGCGGTGCGGGCCGAAGCGCGGCTGGCCCGGCTCTGCATCGACGTCGAGGCCGTGCTGGCCGAAGTGGCACGCATTGCCTTCGCCGATCCGCACCGCCTGGTCACGGCGGACGGAAAGCCGAAGGCGATCGGCGAGATCGACGACGCCATCGCCGCGGCCCTCGAGGCCATCGAAACCGAGGAGCGCGACGGCCCCGGCGGGCCAAGCGTGCGGCTGCGCCGCGTTCGCTTCGCCCCCAAGCTCGGCGCGCTTCGGCTGCTGGGCGACTACCTCGATCTGTGGAGCGGCCAGTTGCGCCGCGAAGAGGAGGTGGCGCCATGAGCCGGCACGGGGACCACGCCGCCCGCCGCGCCCGCTTCATCGCCGAATTCGCCCGCGATCCCAATGCCGAGAGGGCGGCCCGCCGCGCCGGCTATGCCACGCGCTCGGCCCGGCAGATCGGCTGCTGGCTGCTGAAACAACCGGATGTCGCCGCGGCTTTGGCCGCACAGGAGGACCGCAGGCTCGGCCAAAGCGAGGCGATCGCCGACCGGGTGCTGCGCGAGGCCGCGCGCATCGCCTTCGCCGATATGCGGCGTGTCTTCACGCCGGAGGGCCGGCTGAAGGAGCTGGGCGAGATGGATGGCGACACCGCCGCCGCGTTGCGCTCGATCACGGCGCGGCAGGGCCGGTCGGGTCGCGTCAACAGGGTCCGGCTCGCCAGCAAGGTGGCGGCGCTGTCGATGCTCTGCCGGCATCTGGCGCTGGCGGGCAGACGGCCTCGGTGAGTGCATTCACCTCAGAGACTGAGGACAATATCTTGAAATAAGGATTAATTTCGGATATTCTCCTCAAATCGCGAGGACAGAATGCATATTTGGGACCGGTCGGATTGGCCGCATTTTCGCTGGCAGGATGACCGGCTGCTCGAAAAAGTAGCCGCGACACGTCTCAAGCAGGGCCGACTGCTGGGAAGCATGGCAAGGCTCGATGCCCGAACCAGGGCCGAGGCCCAGATCGACGCCGTGACCGAGGAAGCGCTGGCCAGTTGCGACATCGAGGGCGACAGCCGCGTGCGCGTGCCGCTGCGGGCGACGATCGCCCACCGGCTGGGCGCCGCCGGGGCGCCCGCCGCGCTCGATCACACTGCCGAAAGCGTCGTCGGCATGATCCTCAACGCCACGGAAAACCATACAGCGCCCCTCACCGCCGCGCGGCTGTTCGGTTGGCAGGTGACCTTGTTTCCCAGCGGCTATTCAAGCCGGCGCAAGGTGACGATCGGCGCGTGGCGCGACGACGGCGTGGCGCCTTTTGCCAGCCTGCCGGCGGTGCGGCTCGACGCCGAAATGCGGCGCTTCCTCGACTGGTTCGAACGCCGGACCGAACCGGAAGGCCTGCTGCGGGCGGGCCTCGCTCATCTGTGGTTCACGATGCTGTCGCCTTTCGACGACGGCAACGGCCGCATGGCGCGCGCCATCGCCGATCTGGCGCTGGCGCAGTCGGAGGGATCGGGGCAGCGCTTCTACAGCCTGTCGGCGCAGATCCGCGAGGACCGCGCCGCTTATCTCGACAGGCTGGAGCGCGCCCGCAGCGGCGGTCTGGATGTCACCGAGTGGCTCGTCTGGTTCGTCGATTGCCTCGACCGTGCTCTCGATCGCGCGACGGCTGCGGGGGCGGAGGTTTTGCGCAAAGCCGATTTCTGGCAGCGCTACGCGCGCGAGCCGCTGTCGCAACGCCAGAAGACCATCCTCGAGCGTTACCTGAAGGATCTCGATGGCCGACCTACGGCGCGCAACTGGGCGGCGCTCGGGCGCTGCTCGATTCCCACGGCGCAGCGCGACATCAACGATCTGGTCGCCCGCAACATCCTTCGCCGCAATGAAGGCGGCAGCAAGAACACGAGCTACCGGCTGATTGCGGGCTGATCCGCCGCGACTGCCGGCCTCCGCGGTCCCGGATGATTGCTAAGGCCGCGGCCGCGTGCGGCGTGCGGCGGCGCTGTCGGCGGGGCTGAGTTCCTCGATCATCCAGTCCTCGAAGGCGCGGATCTTCGGACGGCTCGCCGAGGCCGGCGGGCAGACGAACCACCACGCCTTGCCGCTGTCGACAACCTGCGTGAAGGGCTGGAACAGGCGCTTGCCCTCCGCCAGCTCCTCGCGAAAAAGCTGCGGCGGGCCGACGGCGACGCCGGCGCCTTCCATCGCGGCTTCGACGGCGATCATCGTCGAGTCGAAGGTGAGCACGCGCTTGGGCTTGAAGTCGCCCATGCCGACGCCGCGCAGCCACACCGACCATTCGGGATCGTAGGTCATGTCGATCAGCGGCACCTTGCGCAGGTCGTCATGCGTCTTGAGTTTGTCGATGTAGCGCTTGCCGCACAGCGGCGTCAGCACGTCGTTGAACAAACGCGTGGCATGGAGCTCGGGCTCGGGCTGCACGGTGAAGCGCACGGCGCAGTCGAAATCCTCGCGCGAGAAATCGACACGACGTTGCTGCGTCGTCATGCGCACCTCGATCTCGGGATGCTTGGCCTGGAAACGATGCAAGCGCGGCACCAGCCAGCTGATGGCGAAGGTCGTGACCAGGCTGACATTGAGCGTGCCGGCATTGCTCTTGCGGCCGGCGCGTTCCATCGCCTGCGTCATGCGATCGAAGGCATCGCGCAGATCGGGCAGCAGCGCCTGGCCTTCGCTGGTGATCTCCAGACCGCGCGGACGGCGGACAAATAAGGCAACGCCCAAGCGTTCCTCGAGGGCTTTGACCTGATGGCTGACGGCGGCCTGGGTGACGTGAAGTTCGTCCGCCGCATGGGTGAAACTGGCGTGGCGGGCAGCGGCTTCGAAGGCGCGAAGGGCATTCAGCGGCAGTTGCGAGCGGCTCATTTAAGGCACCGAGGTGATATATTTAGTAAGGGCGTCCTGAGGATTCGTCGTTTGCGGAACGAGGTATGTTACAGCATTTTAGCGACAGAAACGAGGTGCAACCGATCAATTGGGATCAAGTCGCCTCAAACGGAGCTAAGTCATGTCGATCGCCACCAACGCCCGGATCGCCGGTGCCGTTACCCCGTCATTCTCCGTCGGTCGGTTCGCCGCGTTCGCCGCCGGCATCGTCGTCGTGGGTGTCGAGGCGATCATGACCCGAGCCGAGCTGCACAAATCGCGCCGTCAGCTGGCCGAGCTCGATGACCGCCTGCTGCGCGACATCGGCATCGACCGCGGCATCGCCCGCTACGAAGCGACCAAGGGCTTTTTCGGCTAAAGCATTATTGCGCAAGCAATAATTGCCGGCGGCCCCCGGATAGAGCAGGTTCGGTCATGGTGCTTTTATAGTGCCATGACCCAACCCACCTTCTCTCCGGCCCCCCTTCCGGCAATGGCCGTCTCCACCCCCGCTTCCATCCTCTCCAACAGCGCTGCTTCAAATCGGGCCTTGCCCGATACAGAGCAGTGTTGGCTCGCCGTGCAACGGCGCGACCGCAGCTTCAACGGACGGTTCTGGTTCTCGGTCAAGACGACCGGAGTCTATTGCCTGCCGTCCTGTGCCGCGCGTCCGCCGCTGCGCAAGAACGTCGATTTCCACGCCTCGCCCGAGGCTGCGGAAGCGGCGGGCTTCCGCGCGTGCAAGCGCTGCAAGCCGCTGGAGTGGCAGGCCGAGCTTGGCCTCAGCAAGCCGGTGGCCAAGGCCTGTGCGCTCTACGAAGCCGCCGACACGGATACGCCGCCGTCGCTGGCCGACGTGGCGCGCCGCGTCGGCCTCTCGGGCACGGCGCTCAGCAAGCGCTTCCGGGCCGAACTCGGCCTCAACCCGCGCGACTGGCTCGCCGCCAAGAAGCGCGAACGCTTCCGCAAAGCCTTGCGCGAGGGCGAGTCGGTATCGGGCGCGCTCTATGGCGCGGGCTATGGCTCGCCCAGCCGCGTCTATGAAAGCAGCGACAAGGCGCTGGGCATGACGCCCGCGACCTATGCCAAGGGCGGCGCTGGCGCCGAGATCGACTACACCATCGTCGATTCGGATTACGGCCGCGTCCTGGTGGCGACGACGCCCAAGGGCATCGCCGCCGTGTTCCTGGGCGAAAGCGACCGCGCGCTCGAGACGGAGCTGAAGGGCGATTTCCCGGCGGCGACCCTCGCGCGCGACGATGCCGCCCTCGGTCCCAAGGTGAAATCGGTGCTGGCGCGGCTTTACGGCAAGAAACCGACGGGCCTCGACGCACCGGACGCGCCGCTCGATATCGTCGGCACGGCCTTTCAATGGAAGGTCTGGAAGGCGCTGGCGGAAATCCCGGCCGGCGAGACGCGGACCTATGGCGAGATCGCCCAACGCATCGGAGCACCCAGGTCGGCGCGTGCGGTGGGACGCGCCTGCGCCACCAACCAGGCGGCCATCGTCATTCCCTGCCATCGCGCCGTCGGCGCGAGCGGCGCGCTGACCGGCTATCGCTGGGGCGTGTCGCGCAAGGAGCGTTTGCTGACCGACGAGCGGCGGCGCAGGAGCACGTAGAAGGCGCCCGTGCCGCCATGGCGCGGGTGAGCCGGCCGAACGGCGCGCACGCGGGCGCGGTTGTCCGGCCGATTGAGCCAGCCGACGAATTCCGAACGGATGCGGCCCTCGACGATGCGGCCATCCTGCTGCTTCGTACCCTTGCCGGTGACGACAAGAGCGATGCGGCATTCCTGCTGCGTCGCCTGTTCGAGGAAGCGCGTCACGGCGCGCTCGGCCTGGACCAGCGTCAGGCCATGCAGATCGAGCTTGGTCTCCGGTTCCAGCCGGCCGCGCGACAGCGAGCGGTCGATGGCGCGGTCGAAAGCGCCATCGCCCGGCGCGATCTCGGGCTCGCGCACCGGCATCATGCGCGGCGGCCGCGAGCCCGCCATTGGCTGCTTCGGCGACACGGTCCCGGCCTTCGGCGTGGCAACGACGATCTTGCGCGCCCGCTGCTCGCCCAGCGGCTTCACGGCCGCCATTGCGGCGGCAAAAAGATCGACATCCTTGGCCATGGCGTTTCGTTTAACGCGGGTCTACACAGCGCGCCATGGCTCAGATGCGCCCGCCTGCTCCGCAGGACAACGATCCCGACCTGACGACAGGCGTGCAGTATCTGCGCGCCGGCTGGTTCGATCGTGCCGAACCGCTGTTCCGCAAGGTCATCGTGCGCTACGGCGAGCGGCCCGACCTTCTGCACTTCCTCGCCGTCTGCCTGTCGCAGCGCGGCGAGCTGGGCGAGGCCGAGGCGCTGTGGCGCAAGGCGATCGCCCAGGATTCCAAGGAGCCGATGCTGGCCTACAACCTCGGACTGGTGGCGCGTCGTCTGGGCCGTCTCGACGAGGCGACGCGGCGCTTCCGCGACACCATCCGTCTGGCGCCGGCCCATGTCGAAGCCCGTCTGGCGCTGGCCTCCTGCTACATGGACCTCGGCCGCTTCGCCGCCGCCGAGCGCGAGCTGACCGAGATCGCGGTCAATCTCGACCAGGCGATGCAGAAGCCGGGCGGCGAGCAGCTGAAGCCATTGCTGGCGCGCACCCGCAACATGATGGGCTATGCGCTCTATCGCCTGGGCAATCACATCGAGGCGCTGGCGGTGCTCGACCGCGCGCTGGAAGAGGCCGGCAACGATGCCGCGCGCCGCGGCCAGATCATGGGCGACCGTGCGCTCGCGCTGGGCGGCATCGGCCGCTACGACGAGGCCATTCCCGAAGCCACGCGCGCCATTGAGCTCGCGCCGCAAAGCGCCAGCCTCAACCACGTGCTGGGTTTCCTGCTGGTCTTCGCCGGCCGGCCGGCCGAGGCCGTGCCGCATGCGCAGAAAGCGCTGGAACTCGATCCCTCCTTCGCGCCGGCCTTCAAGACCCTGGCGATGGCGCAGGCCGCGGCCGGACAGGGCGGCGAGGCCGTGCAGTCGCTGCAGAAGGCGCTGCTGCAGAACGCCGTCGACCGCGAGGCCGTGCTGCAGCTCTCCAATCTCCATATCGAGCGCGGCGAGTTCGACGCCGCCGCCACGGTGCTGGCGCCCTATCTCAAGCTGGTGCCCGACGATGTGCAGGCGCTCAACAACCAGGGCCTGTCGCTGCGCGGCCAGAAGCAGTTCGAGGCCGCCCAAAAGGTCTTGAAGCGCGCCTCGCGACTGTCGAGCGACGATGCCTTCGTGCTCACCAATCTTGGCCGCGTGCTGGTCGATCTCGGCCGCGCCGCCGAGGCCCGCCAGCTGCACGAGCATGCCCTGCGCGTCCTGCCGGGCGATGCGCGACTGCTGACGCATTTCGGCATCTGCCTCGCCTCGCTGGGTGAGAGCGACAAAGCGCGCGAGACGCTCGATGCCGCACTCGCCGCCGATCCCACCAACAAGGAAGCGCTCGAGGCGCGCACGGGGCTGCTGTCGTGAGCGCCCCCTCATGAGCACCCCGTCATGAGTAGTGGTCGCGAAAACCTCGCCGCCGTCCGTGCCAGGATCGCCGCCGCCGCGCGCGAGGCCGGCCGCGATCCCGACACGGTCATCCTGGTCGCCGTTTCCAAGACCCATGGCGCCGAGCGCGTGCAGGAATTGATCGACGTCGGCCAGCGCATCTTTGCCGAGAACCGCGTGCAGGAAGCCCAGGAAAAATTCCCCGCGCTCAAGGCCGCCCATCCCGATCTCGAATTGCACCTGATCGGCCCGCTGCAGACCAACAAGGCGCGCGATGCCGTTGAATTGTTCGACGTCATCCAGTCGGTCGACCGCGAGCGCATTGCCGCCGCGCTGTCCAAGGAAATGGAGAAGCTCGGCCGCCGGCCCGACTGCTATATACAGGTCAACACCGGCGAGGAGCCGCAGAAAGCCGGCATCGCGCCCGCCGAGGTCGATGCCTTCTTCGCCACCTGCCGCGACACCCACAAGCTCCCGGTGGTCGGGCTGATGTGCATCCCGCCCGTCGACGAGGAGCCGGCGCTGCATTTCGCCCTGCTGGCCAAGATGGCCGCGCGCCTCGGCCTCGCGAAAGTCAGCATGGGCATGAGCGCCGACTACGAGACCGCCGTGAAACTGGGCGCCACCCATGTCCGCGTCGGCAGCGCGCTGTTCGGCAGCCGCGCCTAGCTAGGGCGCGATCCGCAGCTCGAGGATCAGCGGAAGATGGTCGCTGCGGATATCCGGTCCGAGGCGGCGGCTGGCGATGCCGATGCCTTGGCTGAGGAGCGCGTGATCGATCGGCAGGCCGATGCCGGTCTTGCCCAGCCACCAGGTCGAGGTCGAGGCGCGCGACTGCTCGGCCTTGAAGGTGGCGCTGTCGATCAATCCACTTTGCGTCTCGAGGCGGCCGAAGACCGGCGAGAACGGCGTGACATTGAGGTCGCCCAGCAGCACGACGCGCTCGCCCTTGTCGACATGCCGGCGCGCCACCGCGCCGGCATGGGCGAGCTGGCGGTCGCGCGCGCCGTGCCCGTAGGGAAAGGGCCGCGAGGCATGCAGGCCGATCAGCGTCAGGCAGCCCGGCCCGGCAGGGCAGAGCCGCGCCACCAGCAGCGGTTCCTTCTCGCCCACCGAGAGGTCGATTTGCAGCGACTCAGGCGGCTTCCTGGCCAGCAACATGACGCCCAGCGGATTGCCTTTGGGCATCGGTGACTGATAGGGCAGCAGCTCCTTCAATTGCCGCAGCACCGCCTCGTGCGTGGCGGCGAGTTCGGTGAAGACGACGATATCGGGCTGTTCCTTCTCGATCAGGCGGCGCATGGCCTCGAGGTCGGTCTTCCAGTTGTGCAGGTTGGCCCAGAGGATGCGCACCACCGGCATCGGCTGGGGATGCAGGTCGCTGGGCGGCAGCCGCATATGCGGCCAGACGATCGCGAAGCTGACGGTGGCGATCAGAATCGACAATCCCGCCGCGTACAGCAGCCGCAGACCGAGCGCCGCCAGCGCCAGCGCGGCACTCGCCAGGAAGAAATAGAAGCTGAAATGGATCAGCAGCTCGAAGGTCCAGTGCAGCGCCGCCAGCCAGGACAGCGCCGTTACCAGCGAAATCGCTCCGACAAGCATGGTCACGGCCGACCGCAGGACGTTTAATAGCCGTTGTTGCCCGTTCATTGACCGCACTGTACACCGCCGCCGCGCATGCCCGAACTTCCTGAAGTCGAAACCGTTCGCCGCGGTCTCATACCCAAACTTGTCGGCCGACGCATCGTCCGGCTGATCCAGCGCCGCCGCGACCTGCGGATGCCGCTGCCCGCCAAATTCGCCCAACGCGTCGAGGGCCGTACCGTGCGGGCGATCGACCGGCGGGCCAAGTATCTGCTGATCCGGCTCGACGACGGCAATACGCTGGTTGCCCATCTTGGGATGTCGGGCCGCATGACGCTCTACGATGCACCGGCCGCCGCCGCCCACCCTTTCGACACCCACGACCATGTCGTGCTCGAAACCGACGAAGGCTGGCAGGTCCGCTTCAACGACGCCCGGCGCTTCGGGCTGATGCTGCTGGTACCTGACGACAAGCTTACGGCGCACAAGCTGTTCAAGGACCTGGGACCCGAGCCGCTCGAGGACAGTTTCGATGGCGCCGTACTGGCGGCGCGGCTGGCCGGGCGCAAGACGCCGATCAAGGCAGCGCTACTCGACCAGAAGACCCTGGTCGGCGTCGGCAATATCTACGCCTGCGAGGCGTTGTTCCGTTCCGGCATCTCGCCCCGCCGTTCGGCCCATACCGTCAAGGGTCCGCGCGCAGATCTTCTGGTCGCCTCGATCAAGGACGTGCTCAGCCACTCGATCGTCGACGGCGGCTCGACGCTGCGCGATCACGTCCAGCCCGGCGGCGAGCTCGGCTATTTCCAGACGCGCTTCCAGGTCTACGACCGCGAAGGCGCGATCTGTCCGACGCGCGACTGCGGCAAGCCGGTGAAGCGGCTCGTGCAATCGGGCCGCTCGACCTTCTATTGCGCCAACTGCCAGCGCTAGCGCGCGACAAAAAACGGAGGAATCAATGAGTGCCGTCTACGAGAATATCCAAACCGAGATAAAGGGCCGCGTCGGTATCATTCGACTGCATCGTCCGAAGGCACTGAACGCTCTTTGTGCAGATTTGATTAGCGAACTCGGTCTCGCCCTCGATGCCTTCGAAGCCGATCGCAACATCGGCTGCATGGTGCTGACCGGCAGCGACAAGGCCTTCGCCGCCGGCGCCGACATCAAGGAGATGAAGGATAAGTCGTATCAGGATGTTTTCCTGCAGGACTTCATCAGCGTCGGCTGGGAACGCGTAAGTACCGTACGCAAGCCTATCGTGGCGGCGGTCGCGGGCTATGCGCTGGGCGGCGGCTGCGAAATGGCGATGATGTGCGACTTCATCATCGCCGCCGACAACGCGAAGTTCGGCCAGCCCGAGATCACGCTCGGCACCATTCCCGGCGCTGGCGGCACGCAGCGCCTGCCGCGCTTCGTCGGCAAGTCCAAGGCCATGGACATGGTGCTGACCGGCCGCATGATGGACGCCGCCGAGGCCGAGCGCTGCGGGCTGGTGAGCCGCGTCGTGCCGCTGGCGCAGTTGATGGACGATGCCATCGCCACCGCCGAGAAGATCGCGTCGATGTCGCTGCCGGCGACGATGGTGGCCAAAGAAGCCGTGAATCGGGCCTTCGAGAGCACGCTCAGCGAGGGCGTGCGCTTCGAGCGCCGCACCTTCCACGCCACCTTCGCCTTCGACGACCGGGCCGAGGGCATGAGCGCCTTCGCCGAGAAACGCAAGGCAGCCTTCAAACACCGCTGAAACGCCGATTTGGCCGCACTTGGACGCCACGGGAACGCCGCCGCAACGCCCTGGGGACAAACTTGACCGCCCCCGCCATGGCCCGTATAAGCGCGCCCTTCCAGAGAAGAGGACGAAATGGCCAGTCACAAGTCGGCTGAAAAGCGCGCCCGTCAGACCGTGAAGCGCACCAAGACCAATACGGCACGTCGCAGCCTCGTGCGCGGCTCCGTCAAGAAGGTGCAGGAAGCGATCGCCGGTGGCGACAAGAAGGCCGCAGCCGAAGCACTGCGCTTCGCCCAGCCGCAGATCCAGCGCGGTGCCGACAAGCGTGTCGTCACCAAGAACGCCGCCTCGCGCAAGATCTCGCGTCTGGCCAAGCGCATCAAGGCGATGGCCTGAGGCAAAAAATCCTTGAAGGCCACAAGCCTTCAGACAAGATGAACGCCGCTCCTCACCGAGCGGCGTTTTCTTTTGGGCATTCTCTTTCTGCTATTCACTTTCCGCCTCCGCGTTTTTCTCTTCGTCTTTTTTTGGGGCTCGGCGAATTTTTTTTGGCCGGCTTCGAAGAAGTTCGTTTGCGGGCAATTGGACGAAAGACATACGATTCGCTTTTATCGGTTCGAAGCATCGTCGAGGCGCTAGATATTGCGAGCCATCGCCGATCGCGTGAACGAAAAATCGGATGAACGCGGGATGTCAATCGACTCGCTTCAACAAGAGTATGAATCACGTTCGTCGTTGATCGAGCGACTCCATTGCGCTCCCAATCGGGTCTGCTAAAGGTTCGGACGTCGCGAACGGGGCGTGGGGCTACTGAGCGCGAGCCAAGGGCGGAGAACGAGGGGTCCATTTCCTCTTCGCCCAAGACGATTGGTAAAGGAGACAGCCGGAGCGTTTCAGCGACCGCGACGACCGAAAGCCAGCAGTGTCCCTCACCGGATGCCAGCCACAGAATTTTTGTCGCCACTCGCTTTTGCTTCGTGCATCCTTTCGATCGTCGGCTCGTTTGGTCCACGCGTTGCTTCGTCAAATGAAGAGCGGGGGGCCATGTCGAAAGACACCAAGATTGCCGACACGTACGAGGTGTCTCCTGCAGCCGGCTACGCCGGCAACGTAGCACCGGCGACAGCCTGGAAAATCCTGAGCGAACGCAAGGACGCGATCCTGATCGACGTGCGCACGCGCGCCGAATGGAACTATGTCGGCGTCGCCGATCTGGCGGCGCTCGACAAGAAGCCGGGACTGCTCGAGTGGCAGGTCTTCCCGAGCATGCAGACCAACCCCGAGTTCGTGAGCGGCCTCAGTGGCGGCGTCGCGGACAAGGAAGCGCCTATTCTCTTTCTGTGTCGGAGTGGCGTGCGATCGGCCGCGGCGGCGAAAGCCATGACCGCGGCTGGCTATAATAATTGCTTCAACATTTCTGACGGATTTGAAGGCCCTCTCGATCCACAGGCCAAGCGCGGCGGATCGGCGGGCTGGAAGGCGGCGGGACTTCCCTGGAGACAAACGTGACCAGAATTCAAACGCCAAACAATGAAGCTTCCTACGAACAAAAGACCATTGGTGGGGCCGATATGGACGATGCCGCGGGCCGCAAAGAGCTTGAATCCCATTGGGCCCGCGTCTGCGACCGGCTGCGCAAGGAAATCGGCGACAAGGCTTTCAAGACGTGGTTCGGCGAGGTCGAATTGGGTGAGCTGAAGGCCGGCAAGCTGCGTCTTTACGCGCCGACGCGCTTCGTGCGCGACTGGGTCGGCCGTCACTATGGCGACCGCGTGCTGGCCTATTGCCAGGCCGTCAGCCCGGAAGTGAAGAGCGTCGAAGTCAACCTGGTGCCGCCGCCGGCGCCGCGCCGTCCCAACGACATGATCGCTATCCCGCCGGTGCCGTCGTCGCAGAGCAACTACCAGCCGCCGATGCCGCGCATGGGCCCGTCGATCGGCCGCGGTAGCGATGAGCTCTTCCAGGGTCCGGAGGCGCGCTACACCTTCGCCAACTTCGTCGTCGGCAAACCCAACGAGTTCGCCTATGCCGCCGCGCGAAACATCGCCGAGCAGGACCGCCCGCTGCCCGAGCGCAACCCGCTCTATATCTTCGGCGGCGTCGGCCTCGGCAAAACCCATCTCATGCATGCCATCTGGCATGCGCTGCGCGAGCGCGACCCCAAGATCCGCGTGCTCTATCTCACCGCCGAAAGCTTCGTGAACCGCTTCATCCAGGCGCTGCGCACCAAGAATACCGGCCAGTTCAAGGAGCTGTTCCGCAACGTCGACGTGCTGATGGTCGACGACGTGCAGTTCATCTGCGGCAAGGAAGCCAGCCAGGACGAGTTCTTCTTCACCTTCAATTCGCTGGTCGAGCAGAACAAGCAGATCGTGCTGTCGTCCGAGAAGCCGCCAAGCGAACTGCAGGACATCGAGGAGCGCATGCGCTCGCGCCTCGGCAGCGGCCTCGTCGCCGATATCCATTCCTCGACCTACGAGCTGCGTCTTTCCATCCTGCAGACCAAGGCCGAGAACGCCCGCGTGCCGGTGCCGGTCAATGTGCTCGAGTTCCTCGCCCACAAGATCAGCACCAACATTCGTGAGCTCGAAGGCGCGCTGAACCGCGTCGTCGCCCATGGCCAGTTGATCGGCCGCGAGATCACCGTCGAGATGGCGCAGGACGTGCTGCACGACCTGCTGCGCCAGGCCGATCGCAAGGTCACCGTCGACGAGATCCAGCAGCGCGTCGCCGCGCATTACAACATCAAGCTCGCCGAGATGAGCTCGCCGCGCCGCGCCCGCTCGGTAGCCCGTCCACGTCAGGTGGCGATGTACCTCGCCAAGCAGCTGACCACGCTCAGCCTGCCGCAGATCGGCAAGCGCTTCGGCAACCGCGATCACACCACGGTCATGCATGCCGTCCGCAAGATCGAGGAACTCAAGGTTTCCGATCATTCGATTGCCGAGGACGTGGAGTTGCTCAAGCGTCAGTTGCAGGGTTGAGAATTTCCACCTGAGATTTGTAGAACGGGGCCCGGAAGGCCCCGTTTTTCATGGCCAAAGCGCTCCCTAAGAGCCTCAAATAACGGGTGAAATCCCTTTCGGTGGGCGGTCTCCGTGGTATAGTCCTCGACCGTTAGGCTGGGCCTTAAAATCCGACGCAAAACGGGGCGTTTTTCACCGCTTTTCCGGCATCCTGACCATAGCGACCAAACCATGAAATTGACGATCGAACGGGCAGCCTTGCTCAAGGCCCTGGCGCATGTCCAAAGCGTGGTGGAGCGGCGCAACACGATCCCCATCCTGTCGAACGTCCTGATCACCGCCCAGAAGGGCCGGTTGAGCCTGGCGGCCACCGATATGGACCTGTCGATCGCCGAAACGGTGGATTGCAGCGCCTCCAAGACCGGCTCCACGACCGCGCCGGCCCATACCCTCTACGAAATCGTCCGCAAGCTGCCGGACGGCGCCCAGGTCGAGCTGGAGACCGCCAGCGACGGCGGCACCCTGGTGATTAAGGCCGGACGCTCGAAATTCACACTGCAATGCCTGCCGCCGGCCGACTTCCCGGCCATGTCCGAGGGCGACCTGCCGCACCGCTTCCAGCTGCCGGCGACCGACCTCAAGGGCATCATCGACCGCACCCGCTTCGCCATCTCCAACGAGGAGACGCGCTACTACCTGAACGGCATCTATTTCCACGCCGCCACCTCGAACGGCACCCAGGTGCTGCGCGGCGTCGCCACCGACGGCCATCGCCTGGCCCGGGTCGAAGTGCCGATGCCCAAGGGCGCCGCCGAGATTCCCGGCGTCATAGTCCCCCGCAAGACCGTGGGCGAAGTGCGCAAGCTGCTCGACGAGAGCGACGGCACGGTCGACATTGAGCTTTCCGACACCCGCATCCGCTTCGCCGCCGGCAATGTCACGCTGGTCAGCAAGCTGATCGACGGCACCTTCCCCGACTACGAGCGGGTCATCCCGACCGGCAACGACAAGGTCCTGAGCGTTCCCTGCAAGGAATTCGCCCATGCCGTCGACCGCGTCTCGACCATCTCCACGGAAAAGTCGCGCGCCATCAAGCTGGCGGTCGCCAAGGGCGTGGTCACGCTCTCGGCCACCAGCCCCGATGCCGGCAGCGCCACCGAAGAGATCGAGGTCGAGTATCAGGACACCGCCATCGAGATCGGCTTCAACTCGCGCTACCTGCTCGATATCACCGAGCAGATCACCGGTGCCGAGGCGCGCTTCCTGATGGCCGATGCCGGCTCCCCCACCCTGGTGCGCGACGGCGCGGATGAGAGCGCGCTCTACGTGCTGATGCCGATGCGGGTATGACGGCCCAGCCGCTCGGTACCCTCGCCTTTTCATCCGACGCTACGCCGGCAATTCGAGCTGACTCGTCGGCACGTTCCGTCTTGGCCGTGCGCCAGCTGCGCCTCACCGACTTCCGCAACTACCGCCAGTTCCGCCTCGACTGCGGCCTCGAGCCCGTCGTGCTGGTGGGCGCCAATGGCGCCGGCAAGACCAACCTGCTGGAGGCGCTGTCCTTCCTGGCGCCCGGCCGTGGCTTGCGCCGCGCCCGTCTCGACGAGGTCGGCCATCGTGTGCGCGGCGAGGATGCCCCGCCCGCCACCTGGGCCGTCGCCGCCACGCTCGACACGCCCGATGGCCGTCTCGCCGTCGGCACCGGCATCGAACCTGCCAAGACCGAAGGCGGCCTGCCGCGCCGTGCCGTGCGCATCGACGGCCAGGCCGCCGCCAGCCAGACCGCACTCGGCCTGCATATCGCCGCCGTCTGGCTGACGCCGCAACTCGACCGCCTGTTCCTCGACGGCGCCAGCGAACGCCGCCGCTTCCTCGATCGTCTGGTCACCGCGCTGCATCCACAGCATGCCAGCGACGTCGGCGCCTACGAGAACGCCCAGCGCCAGCGCGCGCGGCTGCTCGGCGAAGGCAATCGCGACCCGCACTGGTTCATCGTGCTGGAAGATATCATGGCGCGCCATGGCGTGGCCCTGGCCGCCGCCCGCGCCGATACCGTCCATCGCCTCGATGCCGCCGCCCGTCTCGGTGTCGGTCCCTTCCCGCGCGCCTCGCTCGCCATGGCCGGCGAAGTCGATGGCTGGATCGCGGCGATGCCGGCGCTCGATGCCGAGGATCGCCTGCGCGCCCAATTGGCCGCCAACCGCTTTCGCGACGCCGAGGCCGGCACCACGTGCTGTGGACCGCATCGTAGCGACCTCGCCGTGCGCCATCTCGATCTCGATTTGCCGGCCGCCGAAGGCTCGACGGGCCAGCAGAAGGCCGTGCTGGTCTCGATTGCGCTGGCCCATGCCCGGCTGGTGGCGTTGTCGCGCGGCCGGCCGCCGCTGCTGCTGCTCGACGAGATCGCCGCCCATCTCGATGTCGAACGCCGCGTGGCGCTGTTCGACGAAGTCGTGGCGCTGGGCGCGCAGAGCTGGATGACCGGCACCGATGCCGCACTTTTCGCGCCGCTCGGCGGCCGGGCGCAGATCCTGCGCGTGGCCGACGGGCAGATCGTGGCGCTCTAGATCGTTTCAGGACAGAAGAACATGGCCGATACCCCCGATACCGTTCCCGCCAAAATGCCCGCCAACGTACCCGACAACACCCCGGGCGCCGACGACTATGGTGCCGATTCGATCAAGGTGCTGCGCGGCCTCGATGCCGTGCGCAAGCGGCCCGGCATGTATATCGGCGACACCGATGACGGCACCGGCCTGCACCACATGGTCTACGAGATCGTCGACAACGCCATCGACGAGGCGCTGGCGGGTTATTGCGACCTCGTGAAGGTGACGCTGCACGGCGATGGTTCGGTGACGGTGAGCGACAACGGCCGCGGCGTGCCGACCGACATCCACAAGGAAGAGGGCATCTCGGCCGCCAACGTGATCTTCACGCAGCTCCATGCCGGCGGAAAATTCGACCAGAATTCCTACAAGGTCTCGGGCGGCCTGCATGGCGTCGGCGCCGCCGTCGTCAATGCGCTGTCGGAGCATCTCGACCTGCATATCTGGCGTCACGGCAAGGAGCACTTCATGCGCTTCCGCCACGGCGAGCCGGAAGGCGACCTGAAGATCATTGGCGACGCCAACCCGCCCGACAAGCACGGTACCGAAGTGACGTTCTTCCCGTCGCACGAGACCTTCACGCAGACCGAATTCGACTTCGCCACGCTGGAACACCGCCTGCGCGAACTGGCCTTCCTGAATTCCGGCGTGCATGTCGTGCTGACCGACGAGCGCGCCGCCGAACAGAAGGTTTCCGATCTGTATTACGAGGGCGGCGTCGAGGCTTTCGCCAAGTATCTCGACCGCAACAAGGCCGTACTGCACAACCCGCCGGTCTCGATCCGCGGCGAGAAGGACGGCATCTCGGTCGAAGTCGCCATGCAGTGGAACGACAGCTATCACGAGACCATGCTGTGCTTCACCAACAACATCCCGCAGCGCGACGGCGGCACCCATCTCGCCGGCTTCCGCGGCGCGCTCACGCGCACGCTGAACAAGTTCGCCGATGAAAGCGGCATGTCCAAGAAGGAGAAGGTGAGCCTGACCGGCGAGGACATGCGCGAAGGCCTGACCTGCGTGCTTTCGGTCAAGGTGCCCGATCCGAAATTCTCCTCGCAGACCAAGGACAAGCTGGTCTCGTCGGAGGTGCGCCCGGTCGTCGAATCGGTGATCGGCGACAAGTTCGGCCAGTGGCTGGAAGAGCATCCCTCGGAGATGCGCAAGATCCTGACCAAGGTGGTCGAGGCCGCCGCCGCCCGCGAGGCCGCCAAGAAGGCGCGTGAGCTGACGCGGCGCAAGGGCGCGCTCGATGTCTCCTCGCTGCCCGGCAAGCTGGCCGACTGCCAGGAGCGCGATCCGGCGCTCAGCGAACTCTTCATCGTCGAGGGCGATTCCGCCGGCGGCTCGGCCAAGCAGGGCCGCAACCGCGCCAACCAGGCCATCCTGCCGCTGCGCGGCAAGATCCTGAATGTCGAGCGCGCACGCTTCGACAAGATGCTGGGCTCGGCCGAAATCGGCACGCTGATCACCGCCCTCGGCACCGGCATCGGCCATGACGACTTCAATCTCGAGAAGCTGCGCTACCACAAGATCATCATCATGACGGACGCCGATGTCGACGGATCGCATATCCGCACGCTGTTGATGACGTTCTTCTATCGTCAGATGCGCTCGCTGATCGATGCCGGCCATCTCTACATCGCCCAGCCGCCGCTGTTCAAAGCCGCCAAGGGCAAGTCGGCGATCTACCTCAAGGACGAGCGCGCGCTCGACGAGCAGCTCATCCAGACCGGCATCGAGGGCGCGCGTCTGCAGCTCGGCGACGGCAGCGTACAGACCAGCGGAGATCTGCGCCGCACCGTCGACATCGCCCGCTCGGTCTCCAACCTGGTCAAGCCGCTGTCGCTGTCTCGGCGCGTCACCAGCCAGGCCGTGATCGAGCAGGCTGCCATCGCCGGCGCCCTCAATCCCGACATCATCGCCGATGCCGGGAAGGCCAAGGCCGCCGCCGACTACATCGCGCGACGTCTCGATATCGTCAGCCCGATCCTCGAACGCGGCTGGAGCGGCGAACCGATCGCCGATGGCGGCCTCGCCTTCATCCGCCGCCTGCGCGGCGTATCGGAGCGCCATGTCATCGACGGCCCGCTGATGCGCAGCGCCGAGGCCCGCAAGCTCGACACGCTCGTGCCCGAATTGCAGGCGATCTACACCAAGCCCGGCGCGCTGATCGTCAAGGACAAGGAAACCGCCATCGCCTCACCGACCGAGCTCTTCGCCGCCGTGCTCGAAGCTGGCCGCAAGGGCGTCACCATCCAGCGCTACAAGGGCTTGGGCGAGATGAACCCCGACCAACTCTGGGAAACCACGCTCGACCCGGAAGCCCGCACGCTCCTGCAGGTCAGGATCAACCACGCCGACGAGGCCGACGAAATCTTCTCGACCCTGATGGGCGACGTCGTCGAACCGCGCCGCGAATTCATCCAGGAAAACGCCCTCAAGGTCGCGAACCTCGACGTTTGATCGTTGGAGCGCGCCACTCCGTGGCGGGCTCCAAAGACTAAAGCACCATCTGCGTCTGGGTGACGACGGCCACCAGCTTGCCTTCGGCGGTGGTGATGCGGGTCGTCCAGACCATGGTGCGGCGGCCGCGATGGATCGGCGTGGTCTCGCCGATCACCGTCGAGCCGACCGGCGCCGGCCCGACGAAGTTGGTCTTGCTCTCGATCGTGGTCGTGCCCTTGCCCTCGGGCAGGTTGAGCACGGTGGCAGCGGCGCCCAGCGTGTCGGCGAAGGCCATGACCGCGCCGCCGTGCAGGATGTCGGGCCGCGTGCAGAGCTCAGGGCGGACGACCATCTCGGCCTTCACCATGGTTTCGCTCGCGGCGACAAACTTCAGGCCCAACACCTGGGCGAAAGGCAGCTTGATGTCGTTGAGCATCTGAAGTTTGTCCATGGTCGTCTCCGTCTAGTTGGCTGTGCCGAGGCGGCGCAGACCGAGGTACTCCAGAATCACGAAATCGGTCACGATCAGCGCCACGACGACGATGCCGGCGAAGCCCATCGTGGTCCATGGCGCCGGCAGCGCCAGCACGAGAGCGCTGCAGGCCACCCAGGCGATATCGGCGGCGAAGATCAGCCGGGCAAAGCCCCTCGGCAGCGACTCACGCGAGGCGACCCCGGCGCAGAGCGCACCGAAGGCCACGACACCCGCGCCCAGCAGTTCGAAGACGATGGCGAGATCGAGGCCCGCCAACGAGACGGGCGCATGGGCGGCAAGGCGGGCGAAGGGCCCGGCGAAAGCCACCAGGACCACGCCGGAGATCGCGGAAAAGACAGCGTTGCCCCAGAGTGTGCGGCGAAGCAGGCGTTCGGATGAAGTATTCATGTCGTCCTCCTTGTGCGTTGCGGACGCCAAGGAAATCGCATGCGACCTCCGCGCTCTCAATTATGCCGGAGGTAATCGGCGGAGCCGCGCGACGATGCTAGGGTGCGGTCCATCATGAGCACTCTTTCCCTTTCGCACTCCCCGCAGCCCGACCTGTTCGGCCCCATGCTGCGCACCTGGCGCCGCCGCCGGGGCGCCAGCCAGCTCGCCTTGGCCCTGCAATCGGGCGTCTCCCAACGCCATGTCAGCTTCCTCGAATCGGGCCGCGCCAAACCCAGCCGGGAAATGGTGGTGCAGCTTTCGACGGCGCTCGACGTGCCGCTGCGCCAACGCAACGCCATGCTGCTGGCGGCGGGCTTCGCGCCGGCCTATCGCGAAAGCAATCTCGGCGCGCCGGAACTCGCCCCCGTGCGCCAGGCAATCGACCGCATGCTGAAGCAGCAGGAGCCCTATCCCGCCGTGGTCATCGACCGGCTGTGGAACCTGCTGCAGGGCAATGACGCGGCCAACGCCTTCACCGTGTTCCTGTTCGAAGGCCCACCGCCCCCACCGCCACCGGGCAAGGGACCGAATCTGCTGCGCTGGATTCTCGACCCGCAGGGAGTACGCAACAAAATCTCGAACTGGGAGGAGGTCGCGCATTACCTCGTCTCCACCACCTATGCCGAGATCCTGGCCGATGGCGGCGAGCCCAAGGCGCTGGCCTTCATCGAGGAGATCATGAGCTATCCCGACGTGCCGACCTCGTTCCGCAAGCTGCGCTTCGAGGAGCGGCCGGCGCCGGTGCTGACGGTCGACTACCTCGTCGGCGGCAAGGCGCTTTCGGTATTCACCACCATCGCGACGCTGGGCACGCCGCAGGACATCACCCTTCAGGAAGTCCGCATCGAATGCTTCTTTCCGGCGGACGACCGCAGCGACGCCCTGTTCAAGAGCCTCGCCGCCCGGCACTGAGCACCGCCGTCAGCCGCGTTCGGGCAACGACACCTTGGCGTTGGTGAGCTTGCGCTCGAGGATCGGGATCGCGGTCGCGGCATCGCCCTGTTCGCACTTGGCCAGCGCCACGCGACCTTCGAGGTCGGCGCACGGGATCAGGCGCCTGGGCGAGGTCTCGGCGCTGCCGACATAGCGCGCGTATTTGGCGCCGAGCGCCGAGCAGTATTCGAGGTCGGCGCGCGGGCTTTGGGCAGAAGCCGCGACGGGGAGCAGGGCCGCAACGACGACCGTAGCCATAGTCATGTGCTTGATCATGTCATCCTCCTGTTGAAGAGGAATTTATACCAATCGCCAGAACTCATGACACGTTAGCCCACCGTCGCCTGGTTATGGATGCGAGTTGTTGTGGTTTGGCGAGCAGATCAGTCCATGCCTTGCAGCAGGCATCGACGATGGCGTCGTAGGTTTCATAAATGCGCAGACTGAGGTTGTTCTTGCGCAGGTACTCCCAGACGTTCTCGATGGGGTTGAGTTCGGGAGCGTAAGGCGGCAGGCAGAGCAGCGTTACGTTGTCTGGTGGGGAGACGGTGTTGCTGGTGTGCCAGCCGGCGCCATCGAGCACGAGTATGGCCTGTGCCCCCGGCGCCACGGCGCGGCCGATCTCGCGCAGATGGAGGTTCATGGCTTCGCTGTTGGCGTGGGGCATGACCAGTGCCGCGGCGGTGGCACGTTCGGGGCAGACGGCACCGAACAGGTATGCCCACTCGTAGCGGGTGTCTCGCGGAGCGCGAGGCCTTGAGCCGATGCGGGCCCATATGCGGGTCAACGTACCCTTCTGGCCGATCCGCGCTTCGTCCTGGAACCAGATTTCGAGCGGCTTGCCGTGGGCGGCGGCGGGTAGCGCCTGGTTCACCAGGGCGGCGAAGTTTTTTTAAACGCCTGCTGCGCGGCCTCGTCGGACTGCGGGTGCTGCGGCCGCACCGACAGGCGCGTCAGGTGAAGCTGCCCGAGGATACGACCGACGTGGCGCTCGGATATATCCACGCCGAACCGCTCCTTGATCTGCTCCTGA
>JBBRFD010000046.1:0-28665 GCA_038224985.1 Reyranellales bacterium | reverse complement strand
GGATTGCACGGAGTAGCCGAGGATGTCCTTGAAGTCGGTCATGCCGTTGTTGCCGCCCAGCCCCATGTCGTTGCGGAAGAAGGCCAGCAGCAGGGCGACGGTCATCGCCTGGGTAATGATCGAAAGATAAACGCCGGTGACGCGGCTGCGGAAGGCGAACCAGCCCAGCGCCAGGGCGAGGATGCTGGGCACGATCACGACCATGATGGCGGCGAACCAGAACTGGTCGAAGCCGTGCCAGAACCACGGAAGCTCCTTGTAGCCGAGAAAGACCATGAAATCGGGCAGTAGCGGGTTGCCGTAAACACCGCGGGTGCCGATCTGGCGCAGCAGGTACATGCCCATGCAGTAGCCGCCCAGCGCGAAAAAGGCGGCGTGGCCCAACGAAAGGATGCCGCAGAAACCCCAGACGAGATCGACCGCCAGCGCCAGCGAGGCGTAGCAGAGGTACTTGCCGACGAGCTGCAGCACATAGGCTTGCACATAAAAGGGGCTGGTGCGCGGCAGCAAAGTGTTGAGCAGCGGCAGGACGATGCCGATAGCCAGCACCAGCAAGACGAAGAGGCGGAGGTTGCGACCCATGCCCTGCCAGAGGAAGCGCGTAATCATGGGACGGCCTTCATTCGACCGATCGTCCCTTCAAGGCGAACAGGCCGCGCGGTCGGCGCTGGATGAACATGATGATGAAGACCAGCACGAAAATCTTGCCCAGCACGGCGCCGGCATAAGGCTCGAGGAACTTGTTGACCACTCCCAGCGTCAACGCGCCGACCAGCGTGCCGAACAGATTGCCGACGCCGCCGAAGACCACGACCATGAAGGAGTCAATGATGTAGCCTTGGCCGAGATTGGGACTGACATTGTCGATCTGGCTCAGCGCCACGCCGGCGAGACCGGCGATGCCGGAGCCCAGGCCGAACGTGAGCGCGTCGACATGCGGTGTGCGAATGCCCATGGCCGCCGCCATCGGCCGATTCTGCGTCACCGCGCGCATGTAAAGGCCGAGCGGCGTGCGGCGCAGCAGCATGATCAGCGATACGAAGACCACCAATGCAAACACGATGATCCAGAGGCGCCCGTAAGTGATGTTGAGCTGGCCTAGCTGAAAGGTGCCCGACATCCATGACGGCGAACCGACCTCGCGATTGCTCGAACCGAAGATCGAGCGTACCGCCTGCTGAAGGACCAGCGACAGGCCCCAGGTCGCCAGAAGCGTGTCGAGCGGCCGGCCATAGAGGAAGCGGATGACCGTGCGCTCGATCACGATGCCGATGGCGCCCGAGACCAGGAAGGCGAGCGGCAGGGCGATGATGATCGAAACATCGAACAGGCCCGGCGCGTGAGTACGGATGACATCCTGCACGACGAATGTCGTGTAGGCGCCCAGCATCACCATCTCACCATGCGCCATATTGATGACGCCCATGGTGCCGAAAGTGATGGCCAGCCCAATCGCTGCAAGCAGCAGCACCGAGCCCAGTGAAATGCCATACCAGACGTTCTGCGCCGCCTGCCAGGTGGCGAGCACCTGGCGCACCGAGTTGGCGGCAGCGGTCGCGGCCGCCTTGACGTCGGCCGGCGAGGAAGCCGAAGCGGCCACCGCGTCGAGCATACCCAGCGAATCGCGGTCGCCGCGGTCGCGCACCAGGGCCACGGCCTCGAGTTTCGCCGCTGGCGGCAAGTCGGGCGTCGCCAGCACGATGGCGGCGCGCGCCTCGCTCATCGAGCGCTTGATGCGCGCGTCCTTCTCGGCGGCAAGCGCCAGATCGAGCGCCGCCAAGGCCGATGGATCGCGGCGTGTGAACAGGGAGTTCGCTGCCTGCAGGCGGACGCGGGCATCGGGGTTCATCAGGGTGAGCGAGCCCACGGCGGCATCGATGGCGCCGCGCAGCCGGTTGTTCACGCGCACGCGTTCGAGTTCGGCTTCGCTGGCACTGCCGGCAGGCTTGCCGGTGATGGCTTCGGTCAGTGAAAATTTGTTGCCGTCGGCCTTTCCAATGACCGCGAGCTTATCGGCGGTGCGGACATAGAGCTGGCCGGCGGAAAGCGCTTCGAGAATGGGTGCGGCGCGCGCCTCGCCCGAGGCCGCCATGGCGGAAACCGCCACCTCGCGTTCGCTGAAACCGCCTTCGGTCAGATTGGCCACGAGGCCGGCAAGATCAGCCGCCAAGGCCGCTCCGGCGAGCGCCAGAGAGGCCACGACCGACAGCAGCACCCCGATTGGACGCGAGAAAAACATGGGAGAGAAATAGCCTAGAGACGATAACGGGGCGACTCGAAAGTCGCCCCGCGCTCGTATGTTGGTGAGGCCTGGGATCAGGTTCCGATCAGGTTCCCTTGCCGATGCACTTCTTCGTGACAGTGTTGTAGTTGCCGCAGTTCATCGGCTTGGTCCAATCGGACGTCAGGTCCTTTGAGTCGTCGAGAACCGGCGACCAGGCGGCGCCCGGAACCAGGCCCGGGGTCTTCCAGACGACATCGAACTGGCCATTGGCCGCGATCTCGCCGATCAGCACCGGCTTGGTGATGTGGTGGTTCGGGAGCATCTCCGAGATGCCACCCGTCAGGTTGGGCACCTTCACGCCGATGATCGAGTCGATCACCTTGTCGGCGTCGACCGTGCCGGCCTTCTTGACGGCTTCGACCCACATGTTGAATCCGATCACGTGAGCTTCCATCGGATCGTTGGTCACGCGCTTCGGGTTCTTGGTGAAGGCCTGCCAGGTCTTGATGAAGGCTTCGTTGGCCGGATCCTTGACCGACTGGAAGTAGTTCCAGGCAGCCAGATGGCCGACAAGCGGCTTAGTGTCGATGCCGGCGAGCTCTTCTTCGCCGACCGAGAAGGCCACGACCGGGATGTCCTTGGCCTTGATGCCCTGGTTGCCGAGTTCCTTGTAGAACGGAACGTTGGCGTCGCCGTTGATGGTCGATACGACGGCGGTCTTCTTGCCGGCCGAGCCGAACTTCTTGATATCGGCGACGATCGACTGCCAGTCGGAATGACCGAACGGCGTGTAGTTGATCAGGATGTCTTCCTGCTTGACGCCCTTCTGCTTGAGGTAGGCCTCAAGGATCTTGTTGGTCGTGCGCGGATAGACGTAGTCGGTACCGGCCAGGACCCAGCGCTTCACGTCGCCGCCGTCCTTGCTCATCAGGTAGTCGACGGCCGGAATGGCTTGCTGGTTCGGAGCGGCGCCCGTGTAGAACACGTTACGCTGGCTCTCCTGGCCCTCGTACTGGACCGGGTAGAACAGGACGCCGTTCAGCTCTTCGAACACCGGCAGCACCGACTTGCGGCTGACCGAGGTCCAGCAGCCGAACACCGCGGCGACCTTGTCCTTCTGCAACAGCTCGCGCGCCTTTTCGGCGAACAGCGGCCAGTTCGACGCCGGATCGACGACCACGGCTTCGAGCTTGCGGCCCAGAACGCCGCCCTTCTTATTCTGCTCTTCGATGAGCATCAGCATGACGTCCTTCAGGGTCGTCTCGCTGATCGCCATCGTGCCCGACAGCGAATGCAGGATGCCGATCTTGATCGGCGCTCCCTGCGCAAACGCGCTGGCCGCGACGCCGGCCACCAGGCCAGCCGCGACGAGACCCGTCCGCATCATTGTTCCCAACTTCATTCCCGCTCTCCTTTTTTAAGACGGAAGCCCCCGTCGAAGAGCGACAAAGCGAAGACCGTGCCAAGTACGTCCAATGCCCATGTATAAAGGCTCGGACGCGCGCCCAGAACGGGTCGGAAGGCCTAGTTGCCGACCAGCACAAGAGCGCCACCGGCGAGCGTGAGACCGCCCAGGGCGCGCAATCCCAGGTCGCCGACCAGCCGGCGGACGACGGCACCCAACCCAAGGCCGACCACCAGCAGCAGCGTTGTCGCCGCCAGGAACGACAAGGCATAGGCGCCGGGCGATCCTGCCGGCGCTTCGCCAGCATGGGCGTAGCCGTGGAACAGCGCGAAAATGCCGACGATTCCCATCGCCCAGGCTGACGGCAGACGCACCGCCAGCACAACCAATGCGCCCAAGGCAAAGACCGAGGTCAGGATCGCCGCCTCCGTCAGGGGCAGTTTTATGCCCGCGAATCCGGCAGCTGCTCCCAAAGCCATCATTGCCAGGAAGGTACCCGGCACCAGAACTGCCGCGCTTCGGCGCTCGACGCTCAAGAAAGAGGCCCAAATCCCCACCGTCACCATGGCCAGCAGGTGATCGAGACCGGTGAAGGGGTGCAGGAAGCCCGAAGCGACATGGCCGGGATGGGCCAGTGCCGGGGTTGCCGCCAGCATCACCGCGAGGGTGAGGGATACCGTCCGCTGCATCGTGCTGCTCCTTAACTATCTCGCTGGAACTATCTCGCGGGAAGACCGCCCTGACGTACGACAAAAGCCGCGACTTCGTCGACGCCCTTGTTGTCCTTCAGGTTGGTGAAAAAGAACGGTCGCGCGCCTCGCATCTTGCGAGCGTCGCGGTCCATGACGCCGAGATCGGCGCCGACCATGGGCGCCAGATCGATCTTGTTGATGACCAGCAGATCCGAGCGCGTGATCCCCGGCCCGCCCTTGCGCGGGATCTTCTCTCCGGCCGCGACGTCGATCACATAGATGGTGATATCGGCCAACTCGGGCGAGAAGGTGGCGGCCAGATTGTCGCCGCCCGACTCGACGAAGACGATTTCGAGGGCAGGCCACTTGCGCACGATATCGGCGACCGCCGCCAGATTGATCGAGGCATCCTCGCGAATCGCGGTATGCGGACAGCCGCCGGTCTCGACGCCGACGATGCGGTCGGGCGCCAGCGCGCCGGAGCGCGTCAGGTATTCGGCGTCTTCCTTGGTGTAGATGTCGTTGGTGACGACGGCGATGTCGTAGTCGTCGCGCATCTTCTTGCACAGACGCTCGACCAGCGCCGTCTTGCCCGAACCGACCGGACCGCCGACACCGACGCGCAGGGGACCGCGCAAAGCCATCACATCATCTCCCGCGTCAATAACAGCAAGAAACCGCCGGCCAGGACAAGGCAGAGCGGCGAATAAAGATAGATGTCGCGCGTCGCGAAGGGCTGGGCGCGAAAGCGGCTGCGCCAACGCGAACTGAAAGCGGCAAGCCCGCGCAGGAAGAACACCGCGCCGATGACGATACCGCCGATCAGCACGTAACGGTTGGCCGGAAACGAGAGAATCAGCCACGGCCAGGCCGCGACCGCGAGCAGGACCGCCGTGACGGCCCAGCATTGCCAGGGCGGCGGCATGCGCGTGCGGCCATCGCCGATGACGCCATAGGCCAGCGCGGTCTCGCTGGCGGCCGGCCAGATACCGCCCAGCGCCCACCAGGCATGCGCCGCCGCCAGGAGCGCGACCACGGCCGACAGCAGGAGGGGCAACACTGTCATGAACGGAACAGCCTCGTGTACTGCGTCTCGTGGCGCAGCGAGCACCAGTCGAGCAGCGGCGTCGCCGTGCCGACTTCGTCGAGCGATTCGACCGCCGTTGCGGTGCGCGCAGTCTCGTTGACGTCGTCCTCGAGGGCAGCGAGCGCCAGTTGTCCGTCGGTTTGGCCCAGCGGCACCGTTCGCAGGGCGGCCGAGATCAGGTTGGCGGTGAAAGCATGGAGATAACCGACCAGCGCCAACTCGAGCGGCACGCCATGCGCCGCGGCGGCCAGCGCGACGGCGACCGGCAAGGCCAGTTCGCCGCCCAGCCGTTCGTGTACGGCATCGAGCGAGGCATGCGACCAGGCGGTGCGGGTGATCGAGAGGAACGAACCGCCCTGCTGACGCGATTCGAGCGCCATTTCCGAGGTGCCACGCCAGGCCGCCGCGCGCTCGGCGATGCCATCAAAGGCAGGCCAATCCTGCGTCGAGGCCGCGCGCCAGGCGGCGGCGAACAGGGCACCGTCGATCTTGCCGGTACCTTCGCGCAACACGGTCCGCAGCCAGGCGACCAGCGAGGCGCGGTCGCGCACGAGGCCTTCCTCCACCGCCGTCTCGATGCCGTGGCTGTAGCTGAAGGCGCCGACCGGATAGGCCGGCGACAGCCAGGCAAGCAGGCGATAGAGCGGCTCAACCCCCGAACTAACCATGGCGGTCGTCGTGAACGTGACCGTGCGGGTGGGAATGATCGTGGTTCTGCTGGCCGTAGGCGCCGCCTTCGGGATCGAAGGGCGCCTTCACGGCCCGGACCTGGGCGCCCAGGCCCTTCAGCATATCGACGATGACGTGATCGTCGCGGATGAGGATGCGGTCGGCATCGATCTCGGCCGGCAGATGGCGGTTGCCGAGATGCCAAGCGAGCCTCGCGAAGGCGGCGGGATCGCGCCCGCGAATCTCGACGAGATCTTCTTCCGCCGCCTTGACCTCGACGTAGCCACCCTCCTCCAGCTTCAATCCGTCGCCGCCACGCAGCACCACGGGCTCGGCGAGGTCGAGCAGGAAGTCCAGACCAGCGTCACCCAGCATGCGCAGACGACGACGATAGCGATCGTCGAACAGCAGCGTGACGGTATCGGTGCGCTCGCCGGCCGGCCAATGGCCGGCGCGCAGGACGTCGGTGGCGCGCTTCATGTCAGAACAGGAAGTAGCGCTGGGCGAGTGGCAGCGACTGCGCCGGCTCGCAGGTCAGAAGCTCGCCATTGGCGCGAACCTCGTAAGTTTCCGAATCGACCTCGATCTTCGGGCAGAGCGAATTGTGCACCATGTCCTTCTTGCCGATCTTGCGCGTACCCTTCACCGCCAGCATCGGCCGGTTGATGCCCCATTGCCTGGCGACGTTCTTCGAAATCGCCGCCTGCGAGACGAACAGCGCCGGGCTCATGACCAGGCTGCGACCGAAGGCGCCGAACATAGGGCGGTAATGCACCGGCTGCGGCGTCGGGATCGAGGCATTGGGATCGCCCATGGGAGCGGCCACGATGGTGCCGCCGATCAGCACCATGTCGGGCTTGGCACCGAAGAAGGCCGGCGACCACATCACCAGGTCGGCGCGCTTGCCGGCCTCGACGGAGCCGACGTGTTTGGAGATGCCATGCGTGATGGCGGGATTGATCGTGTACTTGGCGATGTAGCGCTTGGCGCGCACGTTGTCGTTGTCGCCGCTCTCTTCCTTCAGGCGGCCGCGCTGCTTCTTCATCTTGTCGGCGGTCTGCCAGGTGCGGATCACGACCTCGCCGACGCGTCCCATGGCCTGGCTGTCCGACGACATCATCGAAAAGGCGCCCATGTCGTGCAGGATATCCTCGGCGGCGATGGTCTCGCGGCGGATGCGGCTTTCGGCGAAGGCCACGTCCTCGGGAATGCGCGCGTCGAGATGGTGGCAAACCATCAGCATGTCGAGATGCTCGTCCACGGTATTGACCGTGTAGGGCATTGTGGGATTGGTCGAAGACGGCAGCACGTTCTTCTCGCCGCACAGCCGGATGATGTCGGGCGCATGGCCGCCGCCCGCGCCTTCGGTGTGGAAGGTGGCGATGGCGCGGCCCTTGAAGGCGGCGCGCGTGGTTTCGACGAAGCCCGACTCGTTCAGCGTGTCGGTATGGATCGCCACCTGCACGTCGTAGCGGTCGGCCACGGTCAGGCAGTTGTCGATGGCGGCCGGCGTCGTGCCCCAGTCCTCGTGCAGCTTGAGCCCGCAGGCACCGCCCTCGATCTGCTCCTTGAGGCCGGCGGGCTTGCTGGTATTGCCCTTGCCGAAGAAGCCGAGATTCATCGGCAGGCCTTCGGCCGCCTGCAGCATGCGGCCCATGTGCCAGGGACCGGGTGTGACGGTGGTGGCGAGCGTGCCGTGCGCCGGGCCGGTGCCGCCGCCCATCATGGTGGTGACGCCGCTATAGAGCGCATCGTCGATCTGCTGCGGGGCGATGAAGTGGATGTGGCAGTCGATGCCGCCCGCGGTGATGATCCGGCCTTCGCTGGCGATGGCCTCGGTGCCGGGGCCGATGATGATATCGACGCCGGACTGGATGTCGGGGTTACCGGCCTTGCCGATGGCCACGATGATGCCGCCCTTGATGCCGATATCGGCCTTCACGATGCCCCAGTGATCGAGGATCAGGGCATTGGTGATGACGGTATCGACGGCGCCCTGCGCGCGCGTGCGCTGGCTCTGGCCCATGCCGTCGCGAATGACCTTGCCGCCGCCGAACTTCACTTCCTCGCCGTAGGTCGTGTGGTCCTTCTCGACCTCGATGAAGAGATCGGTATCCGCGAGGCGCACCCTGTCGCCCACCGTCGGGCCGAACATGCCGGCATAGGCGGCGCGCGAGATCTTCGTCGGGCCCTCGTTGGGCGTCGCCACCTTGGCGATGGGGCCGAGTTTGCCCGAGACACGCGCCTGGAAGCCGTGTGACTCGCGGCTGCCGAGATAGGGCGTGAGCCGCACCGTGCGCGACTGGCCAGGCTCGAAGCGAACGGCGGTGCCGGCGGCGATGTCGAGCCGCATGCCCTTGGCGCGCTTGCGGTCGAACTTCAGCGCGTCGTTGGTCTCGAAGAAATGATAGTGGCTGCCAACCTGCACCGGGCGGTCGCCGGTATTGGCGACTTCCAGCGTGATCGCCTTGCGGCCCTTGTGGGTGTTGAGTTCGAGTTCGCCTTTGGCTGTGAGGATTTCACCGGGCTTCATGGTGTCTGCTCCTCAGCGGATCGGATTGTGGACGGTGACGAGCTTGGTGCCGTCGGGAAAGGTCGCCTCGACCTGGATGTCGTGGATCATGTCGGCGATGCCCTCCATGACCTGCTCGCGGCGCAGCACCGTGGCGCCGTCGCGCATCAGATCGGCCACCGAGCGGCCGTCGCGCGCACCCTCGACGACGAAATCGGTGATCAGGGCGATCGCCTCGGGATGATTGAGCTTGAGCCCACGTTCGAGGCGCCGGCGCGCCACGATCGCGGCCATGGAAACCAGCAGCTTGTCTTTTTCCCGAGGCGTCAGATTCATCGACCGCTTTCCCCCTGCCCGTCTTTGCGACTATAGCGCGACCGAAGCAGCATCAAACATGCCAAACGCGCGGCATCTTCTGCCCGCGCAGGCCGCTCAGGAAGCGAATGCCAGCCTCGCGCACCTGCGTTGCCTCGCCCAGCAGGCGCGCGACCATGACGCCGTTCACCACCGTGACACCCGCCCGTATCCTGTCCTCGCCTTCGAGCAGGGCGCGGGCCTTCTCGAAGCGGGGCTGCGGCTCGTCCCAGACGCCGATGACAGTTGCCAGCGCATTGGCCGCGCCGAAGCCCGCGCCCAGCGGCGTCTCGCCCTCGACGCGCAGCGTATCCGTCCAGACGAGCTTGCCACCGCGGCGCACGGACCACGCATCGAGCAGCAGCCCGCGCGTAAAGCGCTCGCCCGAGGCAGCGCGGCCCAGCACGACCATCTCGCAGGCCAGCAGCGCGGCGCCCTCGCCCACCGTCGCCACGGTCCGCCGCTTCAGTCGGGATCCTTCAAAGACAATGGTCTCCTGCGGCAGCCAGTCCAGCATGCCGCCCGCCCCCACCACGACCGCGACATCGATCGCGCAATGACCGCCGCCCTTGGCCGCGCGATAGACCTTTTCCGCCGCCTGGGTAGCGACGATGGCCTCGGCGCCTTCGCCCACCTCGATCTCCATAGCAAGCGAATCGCCGTCGGTAACGCCGCCGGAGGTGGTAAGCAGGACCGCCTGGACCGGTTCGCCCGGTTCGGGGTCAGGGAACAAAACCCGGCAGGGATCGCGTTGATAAAGGTCGGCCAGGCGTGTCTTGCCCTCGCGGATCGCGAAGGAGACGCGGCAGGCGCCGGAAGCACGCTGGAGCCGGGGTGAAGATATTGGCATCGACCCCGCCTTGATAGATTAGGGACAGAAATGAGCAAGGCCTTCACCAGGGAAAGCGACGGCGACGACGAGGACGACCTGCCGGAAGACACCGGCGGATTGCCCGTCACCGCCAAGAACTACATGACCCCGGAGGGCTTCGCCCGCATGCGGGACGAGCTCAACACGTTCCTGCGCAAGGAACGGCCCGAGGTGGTCAAGGTCGTGACCTGGGCGGCGGGCAACGGCGACCGCTCGGAGAACGGCGACTATATCTACGGCAAGAAGCGGCTGCGCGAGATCGACCGGCGCGTGCGCTACCTCAGCAAGCGGCTGGCCAATGCCGACGTGGTCGATGCCGCCAAGCGCGCGAAGACCGACCAGGTCTTCTTCGGCGCCACGGTGACCTATGCCAATGCCAAAGGCGAGGAACGCACCATCAAGATCGTCGGCGTCGACGAGGTCGAACTCGACAAGGGCCATGTCAGCTGGATCTCGCCCATCGCCAAGGCGCTGCTGCGTGCCGAGGAAGGCGATCTGGTGAAGATGCGCACGCCCGCCGGTATCGAGGACATCGAGATCGTGAAAGTCGAGTACGTCTAGGGTTTCTTCACCGCGTCGTGCTCGTCCGCCGTGAGCGTTCCTATTTCTTCTTCAGGTCGGCCAGCAGGCGGTCGACGAACTGCGGCGAGTAGCCCAACAGCGCCGTCTCGTCGGCCAGTTCCGTCTCGAGCTGACCGAGGGCTGCGATAAAGGAGCCGCCCTTGGCCAGCGCCGCCTCGACCAGCTTATGCGCCTTTTCCTTGCCGATCTTCGCCGCCAGCAGGAAGGTTGCACGCTCGGCCATCACGGCAGCTTCGCTGGCGTCCATATTCGCCTGGAGGGCGTCGAGATCGATCGTCAGGCCCGCCGACACTTCCACCATGACTTCGACGGACGATCCGAGCGTCTCGCAAAGCGCTGCCAGCGTCGGCCATTCCGACTGCCAGCCACCCAGCGCGCGTTCATGCTCCTGCACCATGCCCGCCACGATGGTCGCGGCGAGTGGCGGCGCGCGATTGGCGGCCGCGAGCATGAGTGCCGCGCCAACGGGATTGCGCTTGTGCGGCATGGTCGAGGAGGCGCCGCGGCCCGGACCGGAGGGTTCGGCGGCCTCGCCCACTTCCGCCTGCATCATCAGCGAGATGTCGCGCGCGGCCTTGCCCAGCGCGCCGCAGACCAGCGCGATGTCCTGCGCGAGGGCTGCGACCCGCACGCGCTGCGTGAACCACGGACCCGGCGGCAACACGAGGTCCAGACGCTCGGCGAGAACCGTCATCACCGGCCCGGCCTTGTCGCCCAGCGCCGAGAGCGAACCGGAGGCACCGCCGAACTGCACGATCTGCGTCTCGCCGAAGCTTTCCGCCAGACGTCGCCTCGCGCGGTCGATGTCGGAAGCCCAGCCGGCGATTTTTTGCCCCAGCGCCAAAGGTGTCGCGGGCTGCAGGAGCGTGCGGCCCAGCATCGGCGTGGCGCGATGCTTCCCTGCCAGCGCCGCCAGATTGCCGACGATGCCGTCGAGGTCCTCGAGCAGCGGCGGCAACGCCTCGCCCAGTTGCAGCACCATCGCGGTATCGAGCACGTCCTGACTGGTGGCGCCCCAATGGACATAGGCGGCGGCCTCGGCACTGAGCTTCTTCACCTCGGCGGTCAGCGCCTTGACCAGCGGCACGGTGAGCGTCGCGGTGCGCCGCGCCGCTTCGGCCATCGGCGCCGGATCGTAGAGCGATGCATCGCAGGCCTGCTCGATCACAGCTGCGTGCGGCGCGGGAATCAGGCCGGCTTTCGCCGTTGCCACGGCCAATGCCGCTTCGAAGCGCAGCATGTGGCGCAAGGTGGCCCTGTCGGAAAAGGCCTCGGCGGTCTTGGCCGCCGCGCCCAGCGCATTCACCAGACTGCCGGCCATGCGATCAGCAGTCGAAGAAGACGGTTTCGTTCGGTCCGCCGATATGGATCGGCAGGCGCCACACGCCGCTCCTACCCTTGATTGGGCCATCGCGCTTTGCCATCAGCGTCGCGCGGCGCGAAGGCTCGATCAGCTTCAGCACGGGGTCCTCGGCATTGGCCGGATCGCCGTCGAAATAGAGCCGCGTCGCCAGACGGTTGAGCACACCGCGGGCGAAGATCGAGATGTTGATGTGCGGCGCCTGCATCCCGCCCCCCTCTGCTCCCCCATGAGGCCACGGCACACGGCCGGGCCTCACCGTCGTGAACAGGCTGCAGCCTTTGGCATCGGTCGAGGCCCGGCCAAAGCCCTCGAAGCCCGAATCGAGCGGCAGGTTGCGGCGATCGTCGGGATGATTGTAACGGCCGTGGCTATTGGCCTGCCAGATCTCGAGCATGCCGTCGGGGATCGCCTTGCCCTCGACATCGTGCAAGGTGAGCACGATGTCGATGCGCTCGCCCGCCACGCCGGGCGGTGCGAGATCGGCGCGATAGGCGCCGACCATGGTGCCCCAATAGAACGGTCCGATGGTCTGCGAGGGCGTGAGGCCGTCAGCCATGTTTGCTCTTCCCGCTTCAGGATTCGAGAGGCGTGGCGTTGCGGCCGCGCAGCACAATGTCGAACCTGTAGGCCAGCGCCCAGTCGGGTTGCGTGCCCTCCATGTCGAAGGCGGCCTGCAGGCGATGGCGCGCGGCTTCCGGCACTGCATTGTAGATCGGGTCGTAGGCCAGCACCGGATCGTTGGGGAAGTACATCTGGGTGATCAGGCGCGTGGCGAAGGCCGGCCCGAACAGCGAGAAGTGGATATGCGCCGGCCGCCACGCATTCTTGTGGTTGCCCCAGGGATAGGCGCCGGGCTTCACGGTGACGAATTTGTAGCCACCCGCGGCATCGGAGCGCGTCCGCCCGCCGCCGTAGAAATTGGCATCGAGCGGTGCATCGTGCTGGTCGCCCGGATGGTGATAGCGGCCGGCGGCATTGCACTGCCAGATCTCGACCAGGGCATTGGGCACCGGCTTGCCGTCCTCGTCGAGCACGCGACCCTGCACGATGATGCGCTCGCCGAGCGGCGGGCCCATGCGCTGGCGCGTCAGGTCGTTTTCGGTGGCACCCAGCCGCTCGCTCGCGGCCAGCGGGCCGGTGATCTCCGATAAGGTCTGCGGCAGCACGATCGCGGGCTTGCGCGGCGAGCGGCCGACCGTCGATTTATAGGCGTCGACGCGATGGGGCGGATGCTGGCCCTCGGCGGGGCGGCGATAGATGTCCTGGCTCATGATGGCCGCAGTCTACCCTAGGCCGCGCGCACCTCCAGCCCCATCGAGCTGTAGGTGCGCGGGGCATAGGCGGGATCGCCGGCTCGGTTCCTGAACTGGCCGGGATCGGCCTTGAGGTCGAAGAACAGCGGCGGCAGGGCGGCGAAGTGCACGTATTTGAAGCTTTCGTCCTGCACCACCGCCAGCCCGCACTTGTCCATCGGCAGGCCGTTTGCGGGCGGGCATGTGCGATTCACCGATCTGCAGGAGCCGACGATAGGTTAGAGTGCGGCAAATCTACCGGAGGAGACAAGACGTGGCGAAATACAAGATCGTGACGACAGCGGGCCCGGGCACCGGCGTGCCGGGTGCGGATCACTCGCTGGAAATGGAGGCACTGGCCGCCATCGGTGCGGAGATCGTCGAGGTCAAGGGCGGCGAGGACGAACTCGCGGCCGCCGCCGTCGACGCCGACGCGATCTACGGCAAGGGCCGGCCGCGCATCACCGCCAAGGTCATCCAGGCCGCCAGGAAGCTCAAGGTCGTGTCGCTGGCCAGCGTCGGCGTCGACTCGGTCGATGTCGAGGCTGCCACCGCGCTCGGCATTCCCGTCACCAACTGCCCCGACACCTTCATCGAGGAAGTGGCCGACCATGCCATGACCCTGATCCTGGCGTCGTGGCGCCGGCTGGTCGAGCAGGACCGCATGGTGCGCAATGGCGAATGGGGCAAGGCGCGCCCGGAACTCTACAAATACCCGCGCCTCATGGGCATGACCCTGGGCTTCATCTCCTTCGGCCATGTCGCGCGCGCCGTCTCCAAGCGTGCCGCGCCCTTCGGCTTCCAGATGCTGGCCTACGATCCCTATATCGAGGAGCTGGTGATGAGCGACTACGGCGTGCAGCCGGTCGGCTACGACGAGTTGCTGGAGCGTTCCGACATCATCTCGATGCATGCGCCCGGCACCAAGGATGCCCATCACCTGATGAAAGAACAGCACTTCAAGAAGATGAAGAAGAGCGCGCTGTTCGTGAACACCGGCCGTGGCTCGACGGTCGACGAAACAGCGATGATCAAGGCGCTGCAGGAAGGCTGGATCGCCGGCGCCGGGCTCGACGTGCTCGAAACGGAGCCGGTCGGCCACAACAATCCGCTCCTCGGCATGAACAACGTCATCCTGACCGCGCACGTGGCCTCGGCCTCGAGCCGGTTCGACACCGCCCGCAAGCGCCGCGTCGGCGCCGAGATGGCACTCGTGCTGGGCGGCAAGTGGCCGCGCGCCTGTGTCAATCCGGCGGTGCTGGAGAAGTCGAAGCTGACGCGCTGGCAGCCGTTCTCGATGGAACGCGGGCCGGGTAACTAGAACATGGAATCGCGCGACGTCTGACGTCTGCCAGCAACCCCTGCCCACAGAAAGCGGAGGCGTGCGTTCCAATTTACCGCGGCTGCCGTGCAATGCGGCAGAGAGCTAACGGTGAACGAGGTTCGGCGCGCCCGCGACTCTTGACAGTGTGTTGTCAGCATCAAGCCTCGACACCAACCTTGCAGCCTCGAATGCGGCAGCCTTTCATCGAAATTTGGCTCTGCCCGCCGATAAGGAGAACTTGCGCATCCGGCGTTATGGCCAAGTCATATGGCGGCCGCACAAAGCGGCCGCGCAAGATCTTGAGCCCATTCCTCATGAATTCCATTTCAAGCCAGATGCGCCGCAACTTTTCACGAATCTTGACTGTGGGCCCTTCAATGGAAAAATCCCAGACGCCCCTTGCGACCGTCATCTGGCCTTGATCGATCTTTAGAATGATACCGCCATCGGGTGCGGTCATAAGAACATCGAGGCTCAACACGCCGTCCTCGGAGGACAATCCTACGACGGACTGGCCACCGAGCCGAATCGCATCAAATCGACCTTTTGGAAGATCTCCGAAATCAAATTCGTATTGGTTTCCGCCAATCTGTAGTTCACCGCCTTTGCCCACCATGAGACGGCCATACGGGGAGCTATGGTCACGGGCCCTGTTGAACGGCGTCACAGCCGCCTTGCGAACGACCTCCGTGTCCATACGCCCTCTCGTCTTTTCAGCGTGATGGGCAGGACATAGCAATACGATATTCGCCGGATCATGCTCCTGAACGATCGCGTGCTGTTCGATGTGATCGTAGTCATAAATGGGCATGCCGCAGATCACGCAGCCAAAACCACACTTCTGCCGAATCGCCCGTTTCGTCGGCTCGTCAATGTCTCGGAGCGCCATATACCCGGCCTCATGTCGATTGTTCGCTGTTTGATGCAGCTTATCCAGCACCGTCAAAGTCCGCGTCGACGCGGCAAGAGCAATTACCGTTCCCCAATTACCTCGTGTGCCCAAACACCGCCCACCAAACCTCACTCCGAGGCGGGCGTTCGTTATTAGTAGAATGACTAGTACGCCCGCCGCGTCCAATCCTTGAGATTGGCGGCACCCGGCGGCTCCTTGCCCTGCACCAGCGCCTCGACCTGAACGACCGTGTCCATCGCCTGGCTCTCCGACGCGGGCGGCGTCAATCCGCCGATATGGGGCGTGGCGATGACGTTGGGCAGGTGCGCCAGTTCGGGGGACGGCATCTGGTCGGCAGCGCGGCCGACATCCATGGCGGCGCCGGCGATGCGGCCTTCGGTCAGGACCTTCGCAAGTGCGGCCTCGTCGACGAGGTTGCCGCGCGACATGTTGATGAAGAAGGCGTCGGGCTTCATGCGCGCGAAGGCCGCCGCGTCGAGCAGGTTCTCGGTTTCCTCGTTGGCGATGGCGAGGCAGATCACGTAGTCCGACTCGGCCATCAGTTCGGGCAGTTCGCGCTTGGTGAAGCGGCGGTCGTCGATCTGGGCATAGGGGTCGGAGATCAGCACCGTCATACCGAGCGCCGCCAGCACCGGCGCGAGGTCACGCGAGATGCGGCCGTAGCCGACGATGCCGACGGTGCTGCCGGAGAGTTGCCGGCCAACTTTGATCTCGGGCTTCTGGCCTTCCTTGTACTGCGTCGAGGCGCGCGAGATGCCGCGCGACAGGTCGACGAGGAAACCGAGCGTAAGTTCGACGACGGATTTCACGAAACCCGCCTCCGCATGGGTCACCAGAATGCCGGCCTTCGAGGCCGCCGCCACGTCGATGTTGCGGATGTCGATGGCGCTGCGCATCACCGCCTTGAGATTGGGCAGGCTCGTGAAAATCTCGGCCGGGATCGGCGTGGCGCGGTCGGCGACGATGAAGTCGACGCCTTGGGCCGCGGCAATGACGCCCTTGGGATCGAGCGGCGTGTCGCCTTCATGCAGGACAACCTCGACCAGCTCCTGCAGGCGGGCCAGCGCGCGGGCGCCGTAGTATTGGTGGCGGGCGAGCGGTGTGTGGGTGAGAAGCAGTTTCATGGTCTCACCTTAGGCCGGTCTCACTCCAGAAAGTCGGTAAAAGTCATCGCCCCGGGGAGGGTGGGAGAAAAGTGAGAAGATTCGCCGGAAACCCATATGGAATGGGCATCGGAGGTTTCTCACAAGGATGAGAAGATCGTGAGAAACCGCATGAGAATCAGGGGCTTTTCATCGGCGTCGTGTCGCCCAGCAACGAGACATGGGCGGCAATGATACGCCAGCCCTCCGGCGTACGCATCCAGGTATGGCTCTGGCGGCCGGTCTTGGTGCCGCCGTGACGTCGGAACTCGCAATTGGCGGTGCCGAAATCGTTGCCGTAGGTGACGACCCAGAGCTTGAGCAGGTCGCGGTTCAACACGAAGCCGGGATCGCGACCGGTGCGAAAGGCGGCGATCTGGTCATAGCCATAGAGCTGCTCGCCGATGCCGAAGCGCAGCGTATGCGGGCTCTTCCAGAAGAGCTCGTCGAGCGTGCCGACGTCGTTGGTGTTGAGCGCCTTCTCGTAGCGATTGAAGGCGGCGGTCACTTCGGCCACGACCGAGGGAATGTTGATTTCCATGATGCTCCTCATCAACTCGATTCAGGCGGGCGTCGAAACGCAAACGCCCTGTTTCTCCAGATAAGCCGCGACGCGCAGCGCCGCCTGCTCGTTATAGGGCCGTGCGATCAGCTGCACGGCGATCGGCATCTCGCCCGGCACGCGCAAGGGAGCCGCCACCACCGGCAGGCCGATGAAGGAGATCGGCTGGGTGAAGAGGCCGAGATTGGCGCGCACCGGGAGGTCGACGCCGGTGATCTTCATCATGATCTGGCCGAGCTTGGGGGCACTGCAGGGCGTCGCCGGGGCGATGACCACATCGACCTCGTCGAAGAGCTTCAGCACATTGGCGCGATAGCGGCGGCGGAAGCGCTGTGCCTTGACGTACCAGGCGCCGGGCAGCAGCGCGCCGGCCATGAAGCGCTCGCGCGTGTCGGGATCGAAATCCTGCGGCCGCGTCTTCAGGCGTTCGAGATGAAGCTGTCCGCCCTCGATGGCGGTGATGACATAGGCCGCCGAGCGCGCGATGCCGGCCTCGGGCAACACCACGGTCCTGGTGACGTTGAGCGCCTTGGCGACGCGCGCCACGGCGGCGAAGGCCTCGGGCTCGCCGCCTCGGGCGAAGTAATCGCCGGCGATGGCGATGCGCAGGCCGTCGAGCCCCTCGCCGAGGCGCCGCAGCGTCGGCTCGGCCGGACGGTCGGTGCAGATCGGATCGTCGTAATCAACGCCCTGCATGGCGTCGAAAGAGAGCGCCAGGTCGGCGGTCGAACGCGTCAGCGGTCCCAGATGATCGAAGGCATCGACGAAGGGAAAGGAGCCGGCCCGGCTCAGTCGTCCATAGGTCGGCTTCAACCCGAACAGCCCGCAGAGCGAGGACGGCACGCGGATCGAGCCGTTGGTGTCGGAGCCCAGCGCCAGCGGCACCTCGCCCGAAGCCACGGCGGCGCCCGAGCCGCCCGACGAGCCACCGGTCATGCGCGTCGGATCGTGCGGATTGCGCGAGGGTCCGTAATGCGCGTTCTCGCCGGTGAAGTCGTAGGCGTATTCGCCCATGTTGAGGCCGCCGACCAGGATGGCGCCCGCCGCCTCGAGCCGCCGCACCAGTGCACCGTCGCGCTGGGCAATCGGTCCATCGACGTTGATCTTCGAGCCGGCACGCGTCGGCAGGCCGGCGATGTCGAACAGGTTCTTCACGGCGAAGGGCACGCCGGCCAGCGGACCACGCGCATGGCGGCCGGCATCGATCTCGGCGGCGCGCTTGCGCGCACGCTCGGCCACGATATCGGTGAAGGCGTTTACCGTGGGCTCCGCGGCCGCGATGCGCGCGAGGGCGGCATCGATCACGTCGACAGCCTTGGCCTTGCCGGTGGCGACGGCGCTGGCGATCTCGGCGGCGGTTGCGTTCTTCGAGGTCGCGTCACTCGTTACGGGACTCATGGCTGGAACACCGGCGACGGCGTCAGCGCGTCGTCCAGATCGACGGCCAGCAAAGGCGCGGCGATCATCAGCGAGCGTTCGTAGTTCACGATCACATTGGCGCGGTACTCGGGGGCGATGGCGAGACCCAGTGCTTTGGCTGCCTCATCGACGAGCTTGGCGACATCCGGCTTTTCTGCGGCCACGGTTCCTCCTCAGACGAAATGACAGACAACTTCGCGCGCCGGACCGGCCGGACGCAAGAGCGGCATTTCTCCGCGATCCGAAGCACGCCTATACCAAGGCGCTGCGTCTCGGCGATCCCGCAGGCCGATCCCGACAAGCGCGCCAGCCAGCTGCGCGTGGGAGGTGAACCTGGATGCGCTTGCGAGTGGCATTGCCGGCAAAAGCGTGGGCGCGGAAATACGTCAGTTCGGTTCCCGCCAGCACGATGCTGCCGGAGCGACGGCATGCAGCAGCCGCTTGCCGCCCACATTGAAGCGCTTCACCAGCTCGGCGATATCGACAAGCGGCTGCGTCGTCACAGCGGATGCCAGCAGGCGGCTTCGTGGCGCGGCGCGAAGGTCAGGCAAGCCGCCGGGAATCGAGGCGATCCCGGCCAGCGTCTCGGTCTCGCCCGGCGTCTCGCCGCGGCGCGCGATATCACCGCGCTGGGCGGCTGGCGGGCCTATGTGAAAAGCCTGCCTGTCTGATAGGGTCCGCTCCTTCTTCGAGGAGGAAAGACCATGGCGAAAATCGCAATCATCACCGGCGCGGGCAGCGGCATTGGCCGCGCTTCGGCGCTCGCGCTCTTGAAGGTCGGCTACAAGGTCGTGCTGGCCGGCCGCCGCCAGGAGGCGCTCGACGAGACCGCCAAGATGGCCGGCAACAATACGCCCAACGCGCTGGCCGTGCCGACCGACGTCACCAAGAAGGACTCCATTGTCGCCCTGTTCGCCAAGACCAAGGCGACCTTTGGTCGGCTCGACCTGATGTTCAACAATGCCGGCGGCGGCGCGCCGCCCGTACCGCTGGAAGACCTGCCGTTCGAGACCTGGCAGACCGTGGTGATGTCGAACCTCACCGGCCCGTTCCTGTGCACCCAGGAAGCCATCAAGATCATGAAGGCGCAAAAGCCGATGGGTGGCCGCATCATCAACAACGGCTCGATCTCCGCGCATGCGCCACGGCCCTTCTCGGTCGCCTATACCTCGACCAAGCACGCCATCACCGGCCTCACCAAGTCGACCTCGCTCGATTGCCGGCCGTACGACATCGCCTGCGGCCAAATCGATATCGGCAATGCCGTGACTCCGATGACCGAGCGTATGACCAAGGGCGTGCTGCAGCCCAACGGCACGACCATCGCCGAGCCGCGCATGGACGTCGAAGCGGTGGCCAACGCCATCGTCTACATGGACAGCCTGCCGCTCGACGCCAACGTCCAGTTCATGACGGTGATGGCGACCAAGATGCCGTTCGTCGGCCGCGGTTGATCGCATCGACCGGCCAGAAACCAAAAGGGCGCAAGGAGAGTGAATCCCTGCGCCCTAGACGTGGGTGCCCGGCGAATGGGGTCGCCAGGCGGGTACCGCCAACGTGGGTGTCGGGTGTCAGCAGCACGCTGAAACTGATCCTGCCGCCCGCAGCCGGCAATATTCTCTTTGAGATAATGGTACCCATTTTGGGGCAACCGACGCGACGCTGACCGACGCCGGAGTTGCCGCGTGCTAGGCTCGGTCATCGTGAAAGGTCGGACATCCAGCAAGACGGACCGCAGTGAGCGTGCCCAGATCGTCGATCAGGCCGATGGTGGCGATTCGCGATTCTTCATCTATCTTCTGTTCAGCTTCCTGCATCGGGCGGATCGCGAGCGCCGCGCGCCACGGCAGGGCGATCTCGACCTCGCGATCATTGCCGAGGCGATCGCCATTGCCGCGATCGATCCGCGCATGCGCGATCCGCAGTTCCGCCAGGATTACGGGCGCATGAGCCAGATCGTCGGCATCGAGGGCCAGCGCGGCGTCAATGCACTGTCGATCGCCGCTTCCACCGGTCTGCCGCGCGAGACGACGCGACGCAAGATCAAGCGGCTGGTCGAACTCGGCATCATTGTCGAGGTGTCGCGCGGCAAATACGTGATGAAGCCGGGCTACCTGCAGACCCCGGCGATACGAGGCGCGCTCGACAACCTCGCGCGCGAAACCGTTCGCTTCATCAACGAGTGCCTCGACAACGGCGTGCTGAAGCTCGCGCCTCAAAAACCCGGGCTCAGTAACCCTGATCTTCGAGATTGAGCAGCGGGAAGGCACTGTGCACGCCCGGCAGGTTGGTCGGCATCGCGGCGTGCAGGTAGCTGCGGTCGAGTTGCTTCAGGCTGGTGACGCCCAGCAGGCCCATGACTTCCCGCATCTCCTCCTCGAGCAATTCGATGACGCGCTCGATGCCGTGGGCGCCATTGGCGGCCAGGCCATAACAATAGAGCCGGCCCATGCCGACCCAGTCGGCGCCCATGGCGATGGCTTTGACGATGTCGCTACCGCGGCTGATCGAACCATCGACCACGATTTTGGCGCGCTTGGCCACGGCGTCGATGATCTCGGGCAGCACCTCCATCGAGCCGCGCCCATGGTCGAGCTGGCGTCCGCCGTGGTTCGAGCAATAAACCGCCCACACGCCATTCTTGCAGGCGATGTCGGCATCTTCGGCCGTACCGACGCCTTTCAACATAAACTTCACAGCGGGGAACTTGTCGCGGACCTTGATGAAGTTGGCCCAGGAGAAGGCGGCCTGGTGATCCTGGCCGACGGCTGCGGTGCGCCATGACTTCACGAAGCGCTTGGCGATGTCGCGCTCGCGCCGCGAATAGACGCTGGTGTCGACAGTGATACAGAAGGCATCGTAGCCGGCGTCCATCGCCTGCTTGACCCGGTCGGCCACCCAGTTGTCGTCGCCGCGGACATAGAGCTGGTAGATCTTGGGCGCGGCGCCGCCCTGGGCGATGTCCTCGAGCTTGAGCGTCGTCACCGAGCTGATCAGCATCGGCACATTGCCGGCACCGGCGCCTTTTGCCACCGTGATGCCCCCGCCCGCCTCGAAGGACTCAAGCGAGCCAACCGGCGCCAGCATGACCGGCAGGCGGATCTTGCGGCCCAGGATCTCCGACGAGGGATCGATCTTCGACACGTCGCGCAGCACGCGCGGGCGAAAGGCGAGGGAGTCGAGCGCCATGCGGTTACGCTTGAGCGTCGTCTCGGTCTCGGTGCCGCCGATCAAATAGTCCCAGATATTGGGTGTCAGCCTGATCTTGGCCGCCTTAACGATCTCGTGCAGCGTCGCGTATTCGTTTTCCAGCCCGCTTGCCATGGTTCCCCCAAACTTCTCGGGCTAGGATTAGCGCAACAAACAAGGCGGAGGAAGCGATGGCAGCCCAATCGGCGGCGATCCTGAAAAGTGCCGCGGCGATAAACGTGAGGCCGATCAATGGCTTCATCGGCGCCGAGATCGAAGGCATCGACCTGCGAAAGCCGCTTTCGCCCGAGCAGTTCAAGATCGTGCACGACGCCTTCGTGAACTACGAAGTCGTCGTCCTGCGCGACCAGGACATCACGGTCGACCAGCAGATGGCCTTTGGCGCCCTGTTCGGCGAGCTCTCGATCCATCCGTTCTCGCCCAACCTGCCCGACAAGCCCGAGGTCATCATCCTCGACTACTCGGCCGACAATCCGCCGGCGTTGACCGACATCTGGCATGCCGACGAGACTTTCCGCGAGGCGCCGCCACTGGCCACCATCCTGCGTGCCAAGGTCGTGCCGGAGACGGGCGGCGACACTCTGTTCTCCAGCATGAGCGCGGCCTATCGAGGCCTGTCGGAGCGCATGAAGCAGCACATCCACGGGCTCGAGGCGCTGCACGACTTCAAGCCGTGGCGGCCGTTGTTCGGCCAGAGCGACCGTCCCAAGCTGCGCAAGCTCGAGGATGACTTTCCCAACCCCTGGCATCCCGTGGTGCGCATCCATCCCGTGTCGGGCCGGCGCATCCTCTACGTCAACCGGCAGTTTTGTTTGCGCATCAAGGACCTCAAGCCCGACGAGAGCGACACGCTGCTAGAGTTTCTCTATCGCCAGGCCACCATTCCCGAGTACCAGCTGCGCGTGAAGTGGCAGCCCAACACGCTGGTGATGTGGGACAACCGCTCGGTCCTGCATTACGCCGCCCACGACTACTATCCCGCCCGCCGGATCATGGAACGTGTCACGGTCAAGGGGGTGGAGCGGCCGAAAGGTATAGACGGCCCCTATACCCCCGATTCGGTGCCGGCCAACGGCACGGTGAAGCCCGCGGTGCCCGAGGGCACGCGGCCCGGCCCCAAACGCGCTTTCGATCGTTACTGACATGGTGCTCCGCCGTCGCGAGACGATCGCGGCTCTCGGCGGCGCGCTGCTGGCGCCGCGGGAATTGCGCGCGCAAGGTGCCTGGCCGAGCCAGCCGATCAGGGTCGTGGTGCCATTCCCTCCCGGCGCGCTGACCGACGTTCTCGGCCGCATGGTGGCCGACCGCCTGCAAAGCGCGTTCGGCCAGCCGGCCATGGTCGACAACAGGCCCGGGGCCGTCACGCAAGTTGGCGCCTCGTTCGTGGCCAGGCAGCCGGCCGACGGCTACACGCTTTTGATCGCCACCAGCACGACGCTGGGCATCGTACCCGCCCTCTACGCCAAGCCGCTGATCGCCAACGCCGAGTTCGCGCCGGTCGCCATGCTGGGCAACGTCACCTTCTTCCTGGTGGCGCGGCCCGACCTTATCGCCACGACGCCACCGAAATTGATGGCGATGTTGCGGGACAGGGCCGGCGCCTACTCCTACGGCTCGCCGGGCGCAGGCACCGCGCATCATCTTCTGGTCGAGTTGATCAGGACACGCGAGAACACCAAGGCGCTGCACGTGCCCTACCAAGGTTCGACCAAAGCCCTGGTGGACCTGATGGAAAGCCGGCTCGATTTCATGTTCCTCGATGCCTCGGTCGCCTTGCCGCAAATCGCCGCCGGCAAGATCAAGGCGCTCGCCGTCACCGGCAAAAGCCGCCATCCCAGCCAGCCCGATGTGCCGGCCCTGACGGAATTCTACGACGGCCTCGATTTGCAGGCCTGGCAATCGGTCGTCGGACCCTCCGGTCTTGCCGCGGCAGCGGTCGAAAGGATCAACACCGAGATCAACAAGGCACTCGTCGAACCGGCCTTCACGGAACGGTTACGGAAGATCGGTGTGGAGCCGACGCCGTTGACGGTCAGGGCATTCGACGATTTGATCAAGCGCGATGCCGGCCGCTGGGCCGAGCTGGTCAGAATTTCGGGCGCCAAGCCCGATTGAGGCTCCGTTCAGGACGAGGTCATAGGATGCGTATGCGGCTTCTCGCGGCAGGACTTGTCATCGGCAGCGCCTTCTGCGGGCTCGTGTTCGCCCAATCGGCGCCGACGATGGTGGAAACGCCGATGTTTGCCGAGCAGGTCAAGGCGGGTACCCTTCCGGCGGTCGACAAGCGCATCCCCGAGGCGCCGTCGATCGTGAGGCGCTTCGCCGGCCCGGATGGCGTCGGCCGATCGGGTGGCCAGGTCAACATGCTGGTGGCCAGCGCGCGCGACACGCGCCTGATGACCGTCTACAGCAACGCCCGCCTGATCGTGTACGACGACCAGTTCAAGCTGCAGTCCGACATCCTGGAGAGCTACGAGGTCAAGGATGGCCGCGAGTTCACGCTGAAACTCCGCGCCGGTCACAAGTGGTCGGACGGCCAGCCCTTCACCACCGAGGACTTCCGCTACTTCTGGGAAGACGTCGCCAACAACAAGGAGCTGTCGACCTCCGGCCCTTCGGTCATCCTGATGGTCGACGGCAAGCCGCCCAAGGTCGAGATCCTCGATCCACTGACGATCAAATACACCTGGGACGCGCCAAACCCCTATTTCATCGAAAGCCAGGCCCAAGCGGCGCCGCTCTTTCTTTATCGGCCGGCGCACTACCTCAGGAAGTTCCATGCGAAGTACACCGACCTTGCCGAGATCGCCAAGGCGGCGCGCGGTGGACAGCAGGGCTGGGTGCAGATCCATCGCCGGCTCGATGTCATGTACGCCAACGACAATATCGACCTGCCGACGCTCAATCCCTGGGTCAACACCACGGCCTCGCCGGCACAGCGCTTCGTCTTCGTGCGCAATCCCTACTATCACCGCATCGATGAAAAGGGCCAGCAACTGCCCTATCTCGACCGCATCATCTTCACCGTGGCGGCCACCAACCTCGTGCCGGCCAAGGCGGGCCTTGGCGAAGCCGACCTGCAGCCGCGTTACCTCAACATGCGCGACTACACCTTCCTGCGGAAGAGTGCCAAGAGTTCGGGCGTCGATGTCCGTCTATGGGAGTCGGGTTCGGGCTCGCAGATCGCGCTCTTTCCCAATCTCAATGCCAAGGACGAGGTCTGGCGCAAGCTGATGCGCGACGTTCGCTTTCGCCGCGCCCTGTCGCTGGCCGTCGATCGCGACGAGTTGAACGAGGTTGTCTATATCGGCCTCGCCAAGCCCTCGAACAACACAATCATGACCCGGTCGGAACTGTTCAAGCCGGACTATGCGTCGAGATGGGCCGCCTACGACGTCAAGCAGGCCAACAAGATCCTCGACGATATGGGCATGACCAAGCGCAACGAGATTGGCATCCGCCTGCTTCCCGACGGCCGGCCAGCCACCATCGTGGTCGAGCATGCCAGCGAAGAGACCGAGGATACCGACACGCTGTCGCTGATCGCAGATCATTGGAAGAAGATCGGCATCAAGCTGCTGTTCAAGCCGCAGACGCGCGAGAATTTCCGCCTCCGCGCCTTCTCCGGCGAGGCCATCATGTTGGCCAGCGCCGGCGTCACCACGGCGGTCCCGACGGCCGACACAAGCCCCAAGGAGTTCGCGCCGACGCAGCAGGGCGGCTTGCAATGGTCGCGCTGGGGCATGTTCATCGAGAGCAAGGGCAAGCAGGGCGAGAAGTGCGACATGCAGGAGGCCTGCCAGCTCCTCGGTATCCTTGCCGAATGGGAAAAGTCGACCGACGTCGCAACGCGCCGCAAGGCTTGGGACCGTATCCTCGAGATCAATACCGACCAGGTCTTCACGATCGGCACGGTGAACGGCATCCTGCAGCCCATCGTCGTTGGCCCCAAGGTGCGCAACGTGCCGAAGGAAGGCTATTACGCCTGGGATCCGGGCGGATATATCGGGCTCTACAAGCCCGACACTTTCTGGCTCAGCCAGTAGGCCTACCGCGCGATCTTCCAGCCGACTTCTGACGCGAAGCGGTCGAAGAAGTCGGTGTCGTAGGCCTTCTCCGGCGTCGCGCGCACCAGCTCGTCGATGCGGTGCGCGTCCTTGCCGACCAGGATGCGCCAGCGCTCGGCTTTGACGCCATCGAGGATCACGGTCGCCGCCTCGGCCGCCGTCATCGGCGCCTCCTCGACGAACCGGCGCGCCCGCTCGCGCACCATCTGCTCGACCTCGGCGTCCGACATTTGGCCGGCATCGACGCCCGACGAGGCGATGCGGGCGCGCGCCAGCCGCAGCTCATGCGCGTTCAGAACGTCGCTCTGGTTGCCGCTCTGCAGCTTGCGCGAGTTGGCCGCGATACCGGTGCCGATATGGCCGGGCATGACGACGGAACACTTGATATGCGGCGCGTTCAGCCGGAGATCGGTCTGCAGAGCCTCGGAAAAGCCCTTCACCGCGAACTTGGCCGAGGCATAGGCCGTCTGCGGGATATTGTTGCCGATCTGCGCCCAGAAGCCGTTGACGCTGCTAGTATTCACGATGTGACCTTTGTCGGCTTTCAGTATCATCGGCAAAAAAGTGCGCGTGCAGCGATAGACACCACCCCAGCAGATATTGAATACCCGTTCCCATTCGTCGCGGCCGTTGGCGATCATGCTGCCACCACCGCCGATGCCGGCGTTGTTGAACAGCAAATGAATGCGGTCGGTTTCGTGCTGTGCCGCGACCTCGTCGCGGAAGCGCTCGACCTCTGCCTCGTCGGCCACATCGACGATATGCGTGGTGATGCGCAGTCCCTGCGGTAACCGCTCCTGCTCGCAGAGACGCTTGGTCTCGGCAATGCCCGCGGAGGAAACGTCGCAAGTGGCAATGCTGCAGCCTTCGGCGACGAGCTGACGGACCAGCTCTCGCCCCATGCCCGAACCGCCGCCGGTGACGACGGCAAGCCTTCCCGCAAAATCCTTCATGGTTTCCTCCTCACCAGGTATCGATGTTCGGTCGTTTCTTGTGCTCGTTGCGCGGACGCGCTTTTGCGCTGAGCAGCGCGGTGGAAATCCAGCGGCGCGAGTCGGCGGGATCGATCACCTCGTCGACCTCGAAATAAGTCGCCGTGCTGAGCGCCTTGCCGCGGGCATAGGCGGCGGCCACCATGTTGTCGAACAGCGCCCGCCGCTTCTCTGGATCGGTAACGGCTTCCAGTTCCTTGCGAAAGCCGAGCTTGACCGCGCCTTCCAACCCCATGCCGCCGAACTCGCCGGTCGGCCAGGAGATGGCAAACGTCGGCGCATGGAACGAGCCGCCGGCCATCGCCTGCGCCCCCAAACCATAGGCCTTGCGCAGTACGATCGTGCCGAAAGGCACGGTGAGATTGGCGCCAGTCACAAAGAGGCGCGAGCAGTGACGCACCAGCGCCGTTTTCTCGATCTCGGGTCCCACCATCATACCCGGCGTGTCGCAGAGGAAGAGGATCGGGATGTCGAAGGCATCGCAGAGCTGCAGGAAGCGCGCGGCCTTGTCGGAGCCGTCGCTGTCGATGGCGCCCGCCAAATGCTTGGGATTGTTGGCGACGATGCCGACCGGCTTGCCCTCGATGCGGGCGAAGGCCGTCACCATGCCGGGGCCGAAAGCGCGGCGCAGTTCCAGCACCGATCCCTCGTCGCACATCGTCTCTATCACCGTGCGCACGTCGTAGACGCGCAGGCGGTTCTCCGGGATGGCGCGGCGCAACAGGCGCTGGTCGGCGGCCTTCCAGTCCTTCACCGGACCCTGGAAGTAAGAAAGGTACTTCTTGGCCACGGCCACCGCCTCGGCCTCGTCCTCGACCTCGATATCGACCACGCCATTGGGCACCTGGACGCCCATCGGGCCCACTTCCTCGGGCGAGAAGACGCCGAGATTGCCGCCCTCGATCATCGCCGGGCCACCCATGCCGATGGACGAGTTCTTCGTGGCGATCACGACATCCGAGCAGCCCAGGATCGCGGCATTGCCGGCGAAGCAGCGGCCGGAGTTGATGGCCACCAGGGGCACGGTGCCGCTCAGTCGCCCGAAGATATGAAAGGCCATGGTGTTGAGGCCGGCGACCGACTGCACGTCGATGTCGCCCGGACGGCCACCGCCGCCTTCGGTGAAGAAGACCAGCGGGATGCGCTGCTTCTCGACGATCTCGAACAACCGGTCCTTCTTGTGGTGATTGGTCTTGCCCTGCGTGCCGGCCAGCACGGTGTAGTCATAGAGTGCCACGGCAACGCGCGAAGCCTCGGGCCCAAACAGCTCGCTGTTGACGCGGCCAATGCCGGTGATCAGGCCGTCGGCCGGGGTCTTCTCGATCAGGTCCTCGATCGTGCGGCGCGTCCTCTGGCTGGCGACGGCAAAGGCGCCGTACTCGACGAACGACTCCGCATCGACCAGATCGTCGAGATTCTGCCGGGCCGTGCGCTGATTGGTCTTGCGCCGGCGCGCCACCGATTCGGGTCGACGGTCGTCGAGCGTCATGGCGCGCCGGTCGAAATATTCGGCGAGGTCGGGACGGACATGGTCGAGGTCGATCTTCTCCTCGACCGCCGCGCCCTTGACCTCGACATCGGCCTCCTCGACGAAGAGCAGCGCGTGGCCCTCGTAGACCGTCTCGCCCGCCTCGACCGCGATGCGTCGCACATAGCCACGCGTCGGGCTGGCGATCTCGTGCTGCATCTTCATCGCATCCATCACCAGCAGCGACTGGCCGGCGGCGACGGCATCGCCCTCCTTCACCGAGAGGCTGACGATGGTGCCCTGCATCGGCGCCTGGACCGGCACCGTGCCCTCGGGCGCCTCGCTTGCCACTTCTGGTGCGGCTTGTGGTGCTGCCTTGCCGAAGCTCAGCACGGCCAGCGGGTCGACGGCATCGATGCGGGCGCCGACCTTCGAGGGCGCCATCGCGAAGGCCGAGCGGGCGCTGGCGGCCTTCCGGCTCGAGGGTGCGCCCTCCAACATCGCCTTCCTGCGCGCG
>JBBRFD010000045.1:0-28891 GCA_038224985.1 Reyranellales bacterium | reverse complement strand
CTTCCTGATGGACTGGCCGGCCGACGACCAGCCGATCTGGATGAAGACCCGCTCCGGTCCGCTGATGAGCGTGCCCTATCCGATCGAGATCAACGACAGCCCGCAGATCCTGGTTCGTCACCACACGCCCGAGCAATTCCGCGACTTCATCATCGGCCAGTTCGAGGAGCTGCTGCGCCAATCGGCGAAACAGCCGCTGGTGTGTGGTCTTGCCCTGCACACCATGATCGTGGGTCAGCCCTATCGGGCGCGCATGCTGCGCGAGGCGCTGGAGCACATCGTCAATCATCCGCAGAAGGACAAGGTCTGGGTCACCCGGCCGTCCGACATCTACGACCATTGTGCAGCCCTGCCCCAGGGAACGATGACGCCGCCGCCGGCCTAGGATGGCCAGACCTCTCGATATTCGGCCGAACTTCAAGGAGCGGGTCGGCGCGCTGCGCAACTTGTGGCCTTTCCTCGTCATGGTCTGGGCGACCAGCCCCGGCCTGATGATCGCCTCGCTGACACTGCGTGTCTTCCGCGCGCTGCTGCCGGTGGTGACGCTCTATATCGGCAAGCTGATCATCGACGATGTCGTGCTGCTGGTGCAGGCACCGGATCGGCCGGCGACACCGCAGGCCTGGCGGGACAGCGGCCGGCTCAACGGGCTGGCCGCACTGCTGCTGAGCGAATTCGCCCTGGCGGTCCTTGCCGATCTGCTGGGCCGGCTCGTCGCCTTCCTCGACAGCCTGTTGTCGGAGCGCGTGAGCAATGCCTCCAGCATCCGCCTGATGCAGCATGCCGCGACGCTCGACCTCGAGGACTTCGAGGACGCCGAATTCCAGGACCAGCTCGAACGCGCCCGCCGCCAGACCAGCGGGCGCATGGCCTTGATGAGCCAGTTGTTCGGCCAGGCGCAGGACATGGTGACGGTGGCCAGCCTCGCAGCGGGGTTGCTCGTTTTCGCGCCATGGCTGATCGGCCTGTTGCTGCTGACGCTGGTGCCGGCCTTCCTCGGCGAGGCGCATTTCAACGCCCAGAGCTATTCGCTCGATTTCGGCCGCACGCCCGAGCGCCGCGAACTCGATTATGTGCGCCAGACCGCCGCCAGCCCCGAGACCGCCAAGGAAGTGAAGATCTTCGGTCTCAACGATTTCCTGATCGAGCGGTATCGCGGCCTCGCTGCGGCCTTCTATGCCGCCAACCGCGGGCTGGCGCTGCGCCGCGCCAGCTGGGGCGGGCTTTTCACGGCCTTGGGAACCGTGGGTTACTACGCGGCCTATGCCTATATTGTCTGGCGCACGCTGACCGGCGATTTCTCCATCGGCGATCTCACGTTTCTCGCGGGCTCCTTCCTGCGCTTGCGCACGCTGCTGCAGGGCCTGCTCTCGGGCTTCTCCAGTGTCGCCATCCAGGCGCTCTATCTCAGCGATCTCTTCTCCTTCTTCGACGTCCAGCCCGAGATTCTCTCGCCCGCCAACGCACTGCCGTTTCCATCGCCGATCTGCGAGGGCTTCGTCTTCGAGGATGTCGGCTTTATCTATCCCGGCGCCGAGCGCTGGGCGGTGCGCCATCTCAGCTTCACGCTGAAGGCTGGCGAGGTCGTGGCGCTGGTCGGCGAGAACGGCGCCGGCAAGACGACGCTGGTGAAGCTGCTGACGCGCCTCTACGACCCCGACGAGGGCCGCATCCTGCTCGATGGCCGCGATCTGCGCGACTACGACCTCAACGCGCTGCGCGGCAGCATGGGTGTGATCTTCCAGGATTTCGTGCGTTACAACCTCAGTGCCGGTGACAATATTGCCGTCGGCCGCATCGATGCCCGCGACGACCGCGCCCGCATCGAGCGGGCCGCCGAGCGCAGCCAGGCCGACGGCGTCATCTCCCATCTGCCGGCGGGCTACGCACAGATGATCGGCAAGCGCTTCAAAAACGGCGTCGAGCTATCGGGCGGCGAATGGCAGAAGATGGCCATCGCGCGGGCCTATATGCGCGAGGCCGAGGTGCTGATCCTCGATGAGCCGACGGCGGCGCTCGACGCCCGCGCCGAATTCGAGGTCTTCCAGCGCTTCAAGGAGCTGAGCAAGGGCAAGACCGCCGTGCTGATCTCCCACCGCTTTTCCAGCGTCCGCATGGCGGATCGCATTCTTGTCCTGGCCGACGGCAAGGTGGAAGCTGCCGGGACGCATCGGGAACTCGTGTCGCAGCGCGGGCGCTATGCCGAACTGTTCGAGTTGCAGGCGGCGGGATACCGCTAGAATGGCTTTCCCGGTTCAAGACGGAAGGGAGTGAAGCGATGGCAATCGAGATCATCGAAATCCACCACCCCGGCTATCGCATCGACAACGAAGCGAAGAAGCTGGACGAGACGGTCGACTTTTACACCAACGTGCTCGGGCTCGAGAAAGACACCTCGCGGCCGACGATTCCCGGCATTCCGGGGGCCTGGATCAACGTCGGCGAAGTGGGCCAACTCCACCTGATCGGCGGCGCGCAGCCCTCGCCGGTGGCCAAGGGCCCTGGCCAGGATCCGACGCGCCCACATGTCGCCTTCGCGGTGAAGGACATTCTCGCCTCCCGCAAGGAACTCGACCGCCTCGGCGTGAAGTACTGGCAGATCGAGGGACTAACCGCCCCCGATGCACTGCAGGTCTTCATGAACGATCCCTGTGGCAACATGGTCGAGCTGCACCAGATCGACAAATGCCGCTGCCGCAAGAGCAACCGCACACAGAGCTAGTGGTGAACGCCAAGCACTTGAGTCTGACTGGAGTACTGATTCTCCGGCCTCAGCTGCCTCGTTTAAAGAGACCAGGTGTTAGATTCGAACCGCTAGGCGCCAGCCCGACTGTCGAAAGCGCGAAAGCATAGGCGATCGCAACTTCGTCGAGGCGATTGAAGCGCCCAGACGATCCGCCGTGACCGGCGCCCATGTTGGTGCGCAGCAGCACCGGCCCGCCCGAGGTCATCGTCGCCCGCAGCCGTGCCACCCACTTGGCCGGTTCCCAATAGGTGACGCGCGGATCGGTGAGCCCGGCCATGGCAAGGATGGCCGGGTAGTCCTTGGCAGAGACGTTGTCATAGGGCGAGTAGGCCAGGATGTTCTGGAACGCTGTTGCGTCGGTGATCGGATTGCCCCATTCGGGCCATTCCGGCGGCGTCAGGGGCAGGTCCTTGTCCATCATGGTGTTGAGCACGTCGACGAAAGGCACTTCGGCCACGATGCCGGCGAAGAGTTCACCGGCGCGATTGGCGACCGCACCCATCAGCATGCCGCCGGCGCTGCCGCCGTGGCCGACGATGCGCTTGGCCGAGGTGTACTTCCGTTCGATCAGCGCCCGGCCCGATGCGGCAAAGTCGTCGAAGGTATTGGTCTTCTTCTCGCGCTTGCCGTCGAGGTACCAGTTCCAGCCCTTGTCCGAGCCGCCGCGGATATGGGCGATGGCATAGACGAAGCCGCGATCGACCAGCGACAGCCGGTTGGCCGAGAAGGAGGCCGGCATCGACATGCCGTAGGATCCGTAGCCGTAGAGCAGCAGCGGTGAGCTGCCATCGCGCACGAGGTCGCGGCGATGCAGGATCGATACCGGCACTTCGACACCGTCCTGGGCCTTGGCCATGATGCGCGTGGTGACGTAGTTGGCGGGATCGTGGCCGGAGGGGATCTGCTGGCGCTTGCGCAGCGTGCGCGAGCGGCTCGCCATATCGTAGTCGTAGACCTCGCTCGGCGTCGTCATCGACGAATAGGAAAAGCGCATCACCGTGGTGTCGAATTCGTAGCCGCCGCTGACGTCGAGCGAATAGGCCGTCTCGTCGAAGGCGATGACATGCTCGCCACCGCTGGTCAGCTCGCGGATCGTGAGGGAAGGCAGGGCATTGGCGCGTTCCAGTCGCACCAGGTGGCCGGCGTAGAGGTCGATGCCGAGGATATAGACGCCTGGCCGGTGTGGAATCAGATCGCGCCAGTTGGCGCGGTCGGGCGCAGCCAGCGCTGCGGTGGCGATGCGGAAATCGACAGCGCCGCCGTCGTTGGTGAGGATGAAGAGTTCGTCGCCGCGATCGGCCACGCTGTAGCGCACGCCCTTCTCGCGCGGTGCGATCAAACGCGGCGTTGCGTCAGGCACCGACAGATCGATTAGCCGTGATTCCGAGGTGTCGTGGTCGCCACCGGAGACGATGCAGAAACGGCTGCTGGCGCTTTCCTCGATGCGCGTGAACCAGCCGATGTCTTTTTCGTCATAGACGAGAACGTCGTCGATCTGAGGTGTGCCGAGGCGATGCCGGAAAACCTGCAGCGGCCGGTGGTTTTCGTCCTTGCGGACATAGAAGAAGAACGTCGAGTCACGGCCCCAGACCACGCTGCCCGTGGTCTGCTCGATGACATCCGGCAGCTCTTCGCCGGTTTTCCAATCGCGCACGCGAATCGTGAAATATTCCGAGCCCTTGAGATCGGCGCTCCAGGCTTCCCGCCGATGATCGGGCGAGTGCCGTGTCCCGCCGAACTTGAAGTAGTCCGAGGCCTTGGCCAGCGCATCGCCGTCGAGCACCGTCTCGGTCTCGCCCCCGTCACGCGGGATGCGGACGATCAGCTCGTGCTGGCCACCCTGGCGGTACTTCCAGAAATAGGCATAGGGGCCATCCGGCGACGGCACGCCCGAGTCATCTTCTTTGATGCGCCCGCGCATTTCCGCGGCCAGCTCCGCCTGCAGGGCAACCAGCGGCGCCAGAAGCGTTTCGGTGTATTGGTTCTCGGCCTCGAGATAGGCGCGAACATCCGGATCGAGCACCGCAGGGTCGCGCAGGACCTCCTGCCATTTCGCATCTTTCAGCCAGGCATAGTCGTCGCTGACGACTGTGCCGTGGATCGTGCGCTGAAAAGGGCGCTTTGCCGCTGCCGGAACCGCAATCCGCGTTTCTGCCATCAGGTGTAGTTGCCGCGTCCACCGACGGCGGCGACAGCCGGCTTGGGCGCTTCGCCGGCGATCATCTTTCGCATGAAGGCGCCTTGCGCATCCCACCAGTCGGCGAGGATGCGGACATCCCAACCGATGCAGAAATGCTGCACGCCCATGTCGATGTACTTCTGGCCATCGGCCGGATTGCGCAGCTCGACGCGCGGATTGAGGCCCATCTTCAGCGCCATCTCGATGGTCTTCTTCTCGGCCGCCACCACTTCGGGGTCGCCGTGCTGGCCGGTCTTGCCGATGCTCATGGAAAAATCCGAGCCGCCGAACTGCACCATGTCGATGCCGGGCACGGAGAGGACGCGCTCGAGGTCGTCGACGCAGGATTTCTTCTCGACCATGATGGCAATGACGACCTCGTTCAGCGCATCGACATAGGCCGGCGTGCCGCCGGTGCGCACGGTGCCGACGTCGCGGCGCATGCCGACGCCGAGGCGTCCACGGCCGCGCACGCCTTCCTTCATCGTCGTTTCGGCGCGCACCGCGTCGACGGCGGCCTTGGCGTCCTCGACCGAGCGGATATCGGCGAAGAGCACGCTCTGGAAGCCCGAGCCGATCGCCCGCATCGCCTGGTGTGTGTATTGCGTCTGCTCGATCTTGATCATGCCGCTCATGTTGCAGAGCTCGAAGGCGCGACCGAGATTGTCGAGATCGTGCATGGTGAAGGGCGCGTATTCGGCGGTGAACTCGACATAGTCGTATTGCTTGGAATGGCCGATCAGCTCGACCAGCGTCGGCCAGGCCGACAGGATATGCGTGCCCACGGTGGGCAGGCCGGCGTTCAGACGTTCGCGGAGCACGTTACGAGCCATGTCGGTTTCCCCTTATGCTTGGCCGCATAGTGCCCGCCGGAACGCTGGAGCGGCAAGCTTCATCGCTATAGTCTGCGGAACGAAAGACGGGGAGCATGGCGGGGCAGATGAATGGAGAACGGTCGATCAGCGTGATCGGCGCCGGCATTGTCGGCGTCTGTTGTGCGCTTCATCTGCAGCGCGAGGGCTTCAAGGTTCGCCTGATCGAGCGCGGCGAGACCGGGAAAGGCGCTTCCTTCGGCAATGCCGGCAATTTTGGCATCGCTTCCTGCGTGCCCTTCGCCATGCCCGGCATCCTGAAGAAATTACCGCGCATGCTGCTGGATGCGGATTCACCGCTGAAGCTGCGCTGGAGCCACGTGCCGCGCGCCTTGCCGTGGTTCATGAGCGTGCTGGCGGCGTCGCGCAACGTCGAGCATATCGCCGCGGCGCGCAACAGCCTGCTCAGCCGTCTGCACGAAGGCTATCGGCCGCTGCTGCAGGGCGCCGGCGCCGGCAAGTGGGTTTCCGATAGCGGTCTGCTGCTGACCTGGGAAAGCGAGGCGGCGTGGCAGGGCGCGGCCTATGGCATGGAGCTGCGGCGGCGCCACGGCATCGAGATGGAAGTGCTGGACGGCGACGAGGCGCGGCGGCGCGAGCCGGCGCTGGCTGCTAGCGTCCACAAGGCGGTATCGATCCCCGCCGTGTCGCATGCGCTCAGTCCGCTCGGGCTTACCGAGACCTTGGCGGAAGATTTCGTGAAGCGCGGTGGCGAGATCGTTCGCGCCGAGGTGCGGGGATTCGAGATGGGGCCGTCAGGACCGACGACGATCCTGACCGGCGGCGCGCCGCTCGATATCGAGCGCGTCGTCATCGCCGCCGGAGTGTGGTCGCGCAAGCTCGCGGCGCACCTCGGCACCTCCGTGCCGCTGGAAGCCGAGCGCGGCTATCACGTCATGTTCGCCAATCCGGGCGTCGCGCTGAAACACCCGATCCTGTCGGCCGACCGCAGCATCGCCGTGACGCCGATGGCCGAAGGCATCCGCGCCAGCGGCGTCGCGGAATTCGCCGCCCCCGATGCGCCGGCCAATATGGCCAATGCCCGCCTTGTCGAGCGCCTGGCGCGCCAGCTCGTGCCCGGCCTCACGGGTCCCATCGCCTCGGAATGGATGGGCCCGCGTCCGTCGCATCCCGATTCCAAGCCGGTGATCGGCCGCTCGCCGCGCCACGCCAATGTCTTCTTCGCCTTCGGTCACGATCACATCGGCCTGGCACTGGCGGGAATTACCGGCCAGCTCGTATCCGAACTGGCCGCCGGCAAGGCGCCCAGCGTAGACCTCACACCGTTCCGCGCGGACAGATTTTAACGAGGGAGTTCGAACGTGCATCAGCTCAAGGTCACGGCGCTGACGATCTACATCACCGAGATTCCAGTACGCCTCGTGCGCCGGCATGGGTCAGGCGATGTCGGCGGCACCGTCAAGAACGCCATCATCAAGGTCGAGACCGATGGCGGCATCACCGGTTGGGGTGACGCTGCCCCCTGGGCCGTCTTCACCGGCACCATCGAGGCGACGGCGGCGGCGCTCAATGTCTATCTGCGGCCGCTGCTGATCGGTGCCGATCCGTTCCGCGTCGAACAACTCATGCAGGATGCCGACCATGCCGTGGTCGGCCATCCCGAGGCGAAGGCCGCGATGGAAATGGCGCTGTTCGACATCATGGGCCAGGCCTCGGGCCTGCCAGTGGCCGAGCTGCTGGGCGGCCGCTGCCGCGACAGCATTCCGCTTTCCTTCTCTGTCGCCGATCCCGACGTCGACCGCGACATGGCGATGGTGCAGCGGCTTTATGCCGATGGCCTGCGTCTCTTCAAGATGAAGACCGGTTTCGCCGGCCATGCCGCCGATCTCAAGCGCATGGAACGCTTCCGCAAGGAGCTGCCGGCCGATGCCGATCTGCGCATCGACTATAACCAGGGCATGGTCACGCACGACGCCATCCGCCAGCTGCGCGATGTCGAGGCCTTCAAGCCGACTTTCATCGAGCAGCCGGTGCCGGGGCATCATCGCGCCGCCCTGGCCGAGATCACACGCGCGCTCGACACGCCGGTGCTGGCCGACGAGAGCGTCTTCACACCGACTGACGCGCTCTACGTCGCGGCCAATCGCGTCGCCGATCTGGTCAGCATCAAGATCATGAAGCACGGCGGCATGCTGGCCGGCCGCAAGGTCTCGGCGATCTGCGAGGCCGCGGGCATCGCCTGCTACGGCGGCGACATGTTCGAGACCGGTATCGCCCATCTGGCCGGCACGCATGTCATCGCGGCCACGCCCAATATCTCGCTGGGCTGCGAGTTCTACCAGGCCAAGTACTTCCTCGAGCAGGATCTGCTGGCTGAGCCCTTCCCGATCGAAAACGGCCGGGTCATCGTACCGAAAACGCCCGGGCTCGGCATAAAGGTCGACGAAAGCCGCGTGAAGCACTATGCGGTGGAGACGCTGAAATAGCCCGATTTGGCGCGCATCTTGCGTTGCTCGGGTGCGAGACCTAGAGTCGCCGGGCTTGCAACAAGGGGGAGCAGAAAATGGAAATTCGTCGTCGTAATATCGCATCGGTGGCTGCCGTCGCCGCTGCCACCACCGCCATCGTTGCCGCCGCGACCGCGCCGGCCCGCGCGCAGACCAAGACCGAATCGACCTGGGACCTGATCAAGCGCACCGGCAAGGTCCGCATGGGCGTGTTCGAATACCCGCCGTACTTCCTGCGCGACAAGGCGAGCGGCGAATGGGTCGGCGCCATGGTCGAGATGGGCAAGGACATCGCCAAGGAACTCAAGGTCACGTTCGAGCCGGTCGAAGTCGGCGGCTTCGCCGAGGCCGTGCTGTCGCTGCAGGCCGGCAAGGTCGACATGAACTTCGGCCTCCAGGCCACGCCGCTGCGCGCCACGGCGATCGATTTCGCCGGCCCGATCTACTGGATCGAGTGGGTGACGGTGAACAATCCAAAGTTCAAGGCCAAGGTCTGGGCCGACTACAACAAGCCGGAAGTGAAGATCGCCGTCATGACCGGCACCTCCGACTCGCTCCTGGTGAGCAAGATGGCGCCCAAGGCCACCAAGATCGAAATGCAGGACATCTCGCAGGTGGCGCTCGCCGTTTCCTCGGGTCGCGCCGATGCCTTCAGCACCACGGTGCTGGCCAGCATGGTCATGAAGACCAAGAACCCCGGCCTCGGCGACTTCGTCAATCCGACGCCGCGCGTGGCCCTGCCCGGTTACATCGGCATGCGCCTGGAGGACGACCAGCGCTGGTCGAAGTTCCTCAACCGCTGGGCGGAGTGGAACATTCTGCTCGGCCACAATGAGACGCGCATGAGGGCGTCACTCAAGACCATGGGCATCGAGGAAATTCCCGCCACGGTCTCGTTCTCGCCGAACTGATGCAAAAGACAGTCACCGTGGTAGGCGCCGGCATCGTCGGCGTCTGCTGCGCGCTACATCTGCAGCGCGAAGGCTTCAAGGTCCGGCTCGTCGAGAAAGGCGAGCCGGGCATGAAGGCCTCGTTCGGCAATTCAGGCAGCTTCGGCATCGCTTCCTGCGTGCCCTTTGCCATGCCCGGCATCCTGAAGAAGGTGCCGAAGATGCTGTTCGATCCCGAATCGCCGCTCAAGCTGCGCTGGAGCCACATGCCCAAGGCGCTGCCGTGGTTCCTGCGCTTCATCGAAGCGGCGCGGCCCTCGCGCGTCGAGGCCATCGCCGCCGCGCGCAACTCGCTGCTCGTCCATACCCACGCGGGCTATGCGCCGCTGATCGAAGGCGCCGATGCGGCCAAATGGGTGACCGACGATGGGCTGATGATGACCTTCGAGAGCGAGGCCGCCTTTGAGGGCGCGTCCTACGCCCTCGACCTTCGCCGCCGCCATGGCGTGCATATGGACATTCTCGATGGCAATGAGGCGCGGCAGATGGAGCCGGCGCTCTCCAACAAGGTCGTCAAGGCCGTGTCCTTGCCCGACGTCAACCGCACCATTGATCCCTTGCGCCTCACCCAATCTCTGGCCGCCGATTTCGTGCGCCGCGGCGGCGAGATTGTCACCGCCGAGGTCAAGGGCTTCGAGATCGGCGCCGAGGGCCCCACCAGGATCGTCACCGGCGACGGCTCCCTCGACTTCGAGACAGTCGTGATCGCGGCCGGCGTGTGGTCGCGGCCGTTGGCCGCCCAGCTCGGTACCAAAGTGCCGCTCGAGGCCGAGCGCGGCTATCACGCCATGTTCGCCAACCAGGATTTCGGATTGAAGCGCGCGCTTGTTTCGGCCGACCGCAACGTGTCGCTTGCGCATATGCACGAAGGTATCCGCGTCACCGGCGTCGCCGAATTCGCGGCACCCGACGCACCGGCCGATATGCGCATCGCCGACATGGTCGTGCGGCACGCCAAGCAGCTGGTGCCTGGCCTGAAGGGCGAACCCGCCTCGAAGTGGATGGGGCCGCGGCCCTCACATCCGGATTCGAAACCGGTGATCGGACGCTCGCCGCGTCACAAGAACGTCTTCTTCGCCTTCGGTCATGACCATCTCGGCCTCACCATGGCCGGCATCACCGGCAAGCTGGTGGCCGAGCTGGCGACCGGCAAGCCGACCACGGTCGATCTCGCGCCGTTCCGCCCCGACCGGTTCTGAGGGCCGGCACGCATGAACTACAAGTGGGATTTCGGCCTGATCTTCAGCTACTGGAATCTGTGGCTGAAGGCGCTGGGCATCACGTTGGCCTATTCCGCCGGCACGATCCTCTGCGGCCTCGTCATCGGCGTGTTCTTCGGCATGGCGCTGCTTTACCGGCGCAAATGGGTGACCCTGCCGATCCACTTCTACGTCGAGCTGTTCCGCTGCACGCCGTTGCTGGTGCAGATCGTCTGGTTCTATTACGCGCTGCCCATCGTGCTGGCCGTCGAGCTGCCCGCCTGGCTGGCGGCGGGCCTCGGTCTCACGCTCTACATGGGCGCCTTCTCCACCGAGATCGTGCGCGGCGGCATCATCTCGATCGACAAGGGCCAGTGGCAAGCCTCGCGGGCGCTGGGCATGACCAATGCCGAGATGATGCGCAACATTATCCTGCCGCAGGCGGTCAAGCGCATGGTGCCGCCCTTCGTCAACCAGTCGATCACCCAGCTCAAGAACACGTCGCTACTTTACGTCGTAGCGGTGCCCGACCTGATGTACACGGGCTCGATCGTGGTGTCGGACACCTTCCGTCCGCTGGAGGTCTATAGCTCCGTGGCGCTGGCCTATTTCGTGATCCTCTATCCGCTCACCCTCTACGCCAGCCGGCTGGAGGCGCGCGTTGACCGCTAGCGACGTCATGGCCAGTGACGTGATGGTTCGCGTCGAAGGCCTGCGCAAGAGCTATGGCACCGTCGAAGCCGTGCGCGGCGTCTCGCTCGACGTTCAGCGCGGCCAGGTCGTGGTGATCATCGGCCCGTCCGGCTGCGGCAAGTCGACCTTCCTGCGTTGCCTCAACATGCTGGAGGAGCCCTCGGCCGGCACGCTGCGGATCGGCGATCGCAAGATCGATTTTGGTGCCGGCCGCACCATGCCGCGCGGCCGCGACCTTGCGCGCTTCCGTGCCCGGATCGGCATGGTGTTCCAGCAGTTCGACCTCTTTCCGCATATGACCGTGCTGGCCAATGTCATGTCCGGCCCTGTCATCGTGAAGAAGATGAATCGCGGCCCGGCCGAGGCGATTGCCCGTGACCTGCTGGCCAAGGTCGGCCTCGCCGGTTTCACCGAGCGCTATCCGCGCGAGCTGTCGGGCGGCCAGCAGCAGCGCGTCGCCATTGCCCGCGCCATGGCGATGCAACCCGAAGTGATGCTGTTCGACGAAGTGACCTCGGCGCTCGATCCCGAGTTGGTGGGCGAGGTGCTCGATGTCATGAAGCAGCTCGCCGCCGACGGCACGACCATGATCGTGGTCACGCACGAGATGGGCTTCGCCCACGACGTCGCCGACCACGTCGTGGTGATGGATGCCGGCCAGGTGGTCGAGCAGGGCGCCGCGGAAGAAGTCTTGATGCGGCCGAAAAACCCGCGTACCGCGTCGTTCCTGTCGCGCTTCCACAGCGCCCGAGGGGAAAAGAAAGAAAAGGACCAGGAATAATGTTTCCGTCGAAGGACAAGACCACGATCTGCTTCGCCCATGTCGCCTATGCGATGCAGGACCGCTTCCTGCTGCGCAACACCGGCATCAAGAGCTTCCAGGTGCGCAACTACGAGGACTTCCAGAAGCGCGTCGGCGAGGCCGATGTCGTGGTCGCCTCCGGCATGTGGAAGAACGACGTCATTCCGCTGGCCACCAATCTCAAGTTCATCCAGTCGATCTCGGCCGGCATGGACCAGTATTCCCGGGAACTGCTCGCCGCCAAGAGCATACGCCTGTGCAGCGGCAGCGGCGTCAATGCCCGCGCCGTGGCCGAGCATGCGATCTCGCTGATGCTCGCCATCGCCCGGCGCCTGCCCGAGGCGCGCGACAACCAGCACAAAAAATTCTGGCGCGGCATGATCGGCGACCTGACGCAGCGCGAGGACGAGATCGGCGGCAAGACGGTGCTGATCGTCGGCACCGGCAAGATCGGCAGCCATCTGGCCGGCCTGTGCAAGGCCTTCGGCATGAAGGTGCTGGGCATCCGCCGCGATCCGTCCAAGGGCACGGACGGCTGCGATTCGATCCATGGCATGGGCGAGCTGGTAAAGCTGGCGCCGCAGGCCGATTACGTCGTGCTGGCCTGCTCGCTGACGCCGGAGACGACCGGCCTGATGAGTGCGGCGGCCTTTGCGGCGATGAAGCCCTCGGCCACGTTCGTCAACGTGGCACGCGGCAAGGTGGCCGACGAGGCCGCCCTGATAGCCACGCTGAAGGCCGGCAAGATCGCGGCCGCCTCGATCGATGTCACCGCCGAGGAGCCGCTGCCGGCGGCTTCGCCTCTGTGGGAGCTACCCAACGTCTTCATCACGCCGCATACGGCGGGCGAGACGCGGGCCTACGAGGACAACGTCATCGATATCCTGCTCGAGAACCTCGACCGCCTGTGGCGCGGCGAGACGGCGCTGCGCAACCAAATTCTCTGAGTCTCCGGTCTCCAGCGCCGAGGCCTCAGCCTCCGCGCGGTTTGTCGATGTCTTCCTTCTGGCCTTCCTTCGGCTCTTCCGTCTTGGGAGGAGTCGTGGGCTGAGGCGTGGGAAGAACCGGTGCAGCCTGCTGCGGCGCCGGCGGAGTCGCGACATCGGGCTTCGGCGCAGCCACAGCCGGCGGCTGGGCGCGGTTCTGCGGTGTTGCTTGCGGTGCCGGCGTTGCGGGCTGGGCAGGCGTCGCAGGTTGCGCCCGGGTCGCAGGCTGGGCCGGGGTCGCAGGCTGAGCCGGCGTCGCAGTGGTTGGCGCGGGCTTGGCAGGATCGGCCTTCTGGGCCGGCGTTGCAATCGGCGGCTGCGGCGGTGCGGACACCGGCGCCGTTGGCGTCTTGACGTCGTTGGCGGCCGGCGCCTTGGCTTCGGGCTGACGCGGCTTCGGTGCGGCGGCTGGCGCCTTGTCGTCCTTCAGTTCCGGCGGTGCGTTGCCGATGCGCGGCTGCAGCGGCGGAGGCGCGATGGCCGGGCGGCTGCCTGAATTGACATTGGCCTGGCCGGCGGGAGCAGCAGGAGTGGCAGAAGTTGGCGCTGCGTGGGCAGGGCTAGCCGGTCGCGAAGCCACCTTCGGACCGGGTGCTTTCGGCTGATCGGTTTGCGTCGGCTTGCCAAGTACGGCCATGCCACCAACCTGCGTCTGTGCGGCGGGAACCTTGGCGGCGGCCTCAGCCTGCACTTTGGCGTCGGCTTGAGCTTTCGGATCGGCAGCTTTCGGATCGGCAGCTTTCGGGTCGGCGGCCTTGGGATCGCCAGCGCGGGCCACAGGCGGCGTAGCTGTCGAAGCCGTTGCCGGCGCCGGGGCGGCGCTCACCGACTGCGCCGGGGCTGGCGGCGCAGAGACACGTGAGACCGGCGCGGCGGCGAGCTTGTCCGGCGCGACCTGGATCTGAACCTGCGCGACCGGCTGCGAGCGCACGAAGGCGGCGGCCGGAATGACGGTCGCGAAGCGCTGGTTGGCGAGCAGAAAGCGTTGCTGGTCGGCGCGCTCATCGGCGATCGCCTCGCGGCGTTGGGCGCGCTCCCAGCGCGCCTCAAGCATCGCCTCCTCGATGCGGTTGGAGCGGTTGATGCTGTCGTAATAAGCGCGGTCGCTCGTATAGGAGGGCACATAGGCCTCGCGCGGCGCGAGCGGAAACCAACCCACGGGGGCGGTGTTTTGCTGGCCGAGCGTCAGCGCAAGTTCGATGCCGCCGATGAAAGCCACCAGAGCCGGCGCATAGATCGGGCGCGCCTCGCGCTCGGGCGGCACCCAGGACCAGCGGTCGTTGCGGTTGGCCCAGCGGCCATAGTGGTAAGGCGCGAAGCCCCAAGGCTGCTCGTCGACCCAGGTCCAGCCCCACGGCCGCACATACTGCCAGCGGCCGGTGCGATAGGGCTCCCAGCCCGACGGCACCGAACGCGGCGTCCAGACGCGGCCATATTGCGGGTCGTTGTCCCAGGTGCCGTTGGCGTTGAGATCTTCGTAGCCGGTGATGCCGGCATTCAGGTATTGCGGCGCGTCGTAGACGACCTGACGGTCGCGTTCGGCCCAGTAAGCCGGCATCGGCGGCGCCGCCGTATTGAGCGTGCGCAACTGCGGCGTGGTGGAATCGCCGGAAACTTCGACGACCTGGCCAGCGCGTACGGCCAGCGCCCGGCCATTGAGGCCCTGGAAGGTGGCAGCACCCGACCGAACGCCCAGGCGCGTCGAGTCCTGGGTGGAGCCAGCCTGGATATAGTAGTCGCCCTGCTGGTTGAGAGTGACCGTGCCGCGCGGCGTCACGATCTGGTAGGGGGAGCTGGTATCCAGCGTGAAGGTCTTGATGTCGACGCGGCCCTGGGCGAGTTGCAGGCGCGTCTGCGTATCGTCGATATTCAGCATGTCGAGTTGGCTGCCGCCATCGAGCCGCAGGCGCGTGCCGGATAGCGACACTTCACTGCGGGCGCCGGCTTCGGTCCAGATCGAATCGCCCGAGGTCAGGGGCGTATTGACGACGGCGCGGGTCCAGTCGGTCTGCTCGTCGTCATGGAACGAAACGGTGCCCTCTATGAAGGCCAGACGCGCCACTCGGCCCGGCGGCGTGGTTTGGGCGAACGCCGGTACCGTAAGGGCGGTAAAGGCGAGCAATGCGGCGATGACGGACCGTGACGTTTGACGCATATTGGCGCTCCTCAAATCGGCTCGCAAACCGAACCAGCCAAGGCAACGGCAGGGTGGACCCCAAGTTCCTGCCGGCCCAGAAGATAGGAGAACATCATGAGCGCCGATCCCAACCGCACGATCCTGACGGGCGAGAACCCATTCATTCGCCTCAGCAGCAAAGACGGCGATCCCAACACGACGGATGCGAGTTTCTGGCGCATCCTTTTCTGCCCGGCCGGTCCCGGCCATGTGCTCTATATGAAAAGCGAACTGACCGAGGGCCGCTGGCGCATCTGGTCGGACAATATCGCCATGGCGCGTTGGTTGCAGGCGACGGTGCAGGGAATGCTCAACCCGGAACTCAAGGATCTCGCCATTCCGGTCACCGATGCCGAGTTCGAAAAGAGCGGCGACCCGCGCTATTTCTGGAACGAGCGCATCCAGAGCTTCGACGAGGAAGTGCTGCTGACGTGGCATGATATCGGCGAGCCTCTGCTGATCCATACGCAGCCCAACGCGCAACCCAATCCCCGTGCCTACGGTGTCTGCACCGTGCTGATCCCGGCGCTCGGCGCCCGGCTGACGCTGAACGGCAAGCAGGCCAAGGGCACGCCGTGGAAGCGCGAGCGCGAGGGCCAGCCGTTCTCGACCTGCGCGCTGGCCTTCTCCGAGAGCTGGACGGAGCCGCGTTAGAGTCTTTGCGGCTGACAGTGAAGGGCCTCCGGCGCGCCGGGGGGGGGGATGATTTTGCAAAACTTCCCAACCGCGTGGGAAGCCTTGGACGCCCATGGCACAAGGCTTTAAGCGGATTGTTCCCACTTTCCCGACATGCGTCGCACGAAAAAACTTGACAGCTTTTCCCGTAAACGCGACCGCGATTCAATTTCAGGGGAAAGGCTTTAGCCCTTGAGACCGAATTCCTCCGCCAGCAGCCGGTAGCTGTCGCGGCGGACGTCTTCGTCGTGGGTCCAGGAAACGATGGCCATTTCCTGGACGCCGACGCGGGCGGCCATGTCTTCGATCGCCTTGGCGACAGCGGGCGCGGTGCCGATCAGGGGGTCCTCGCGCAAACGCTCCAGGCGCACCCGCTCGTGGGTGGCCAGCGGATATTTCAAGGCGTCTTCCGCCGACAGCAGCGGCGCCAACTCGCCGCGGTCGCGGCGGATGCGATTGACGGCGCGCGAGGTGAAATGGTGCTGCGCCTTTTCCGCCGTGTCGGCGGCAAGTGCTGCGATGCAGAGCGCGGCATGCGGCTCGGGATGGCGGGCGCTGGGGCGGTAGCTCTTCTTGTAGAGATCGATGGCGCGCTGGCCGCCCTGGCCGTCGGAGAAGAACCAGGCGAAGCAATAGGGCAGGCCGAAGATCGCCGCGACCTGGGCGCCGTAATCGGAACTGCCGAGGATCCAGGTCTCGGGCGCGGTGTCCGTCTGCGGGAAGGCTTTGACGGCAGCAAAGGGGTGGCCCTCGACCAGCGGTTCGCCGTGCACCCAGTTCATCAGGTCGCGCACGTCGGAAGGAAAATGCTCGGGGCGCTCGTTGGCAGCAGGATTGAGCGCGAAGGCGGTGCGGCCATCCGAGCCGGGGGCGCGGCCGAGGCCCATGTCGATACGGCCGGGGGCGAGGGCATCGAGCACACGGAAGACTTCCGCCACTTTGAACGGTGCGTAATGTGGCAGCATGATGCCGGCGCTGCCGATGCGGATGCGCTTCGTCGTGGCGGCGATGGCGGCCATGACGATCTCGGGTGCGGTGCCGACGATGGTTGGGTGGTTGTGATGCTCCGACACCCAAAATCGCCTGTAGCCCAGTGTGTCGCAAAGCTGCGCGAGGGCGACGGTATTGCGGATCGACTGATCCTGCGGGCGACCCTCGAGGGCGACGGATTGGTCGAGAATGGAAAGGCTGATCACGGAGGGAACTTAGGGAGTGGCGGCCGTTTGTCCAACGGCGATTGCTCCCGCGCTGGCGCAAGTCGCCGGTCTGGCGTAACGACTGCGGGCGGGACGCGCCATTTCTCTCCGCCGGGGCATCTTTGATCGCGCTCACGATTCGTCACAGGACAATCTATCGCTATCATCAGCCGGTGCGCCTCGGACCGCACCGGCTGATGCTGCGTCCACGCGAGAGTCGCGACCTGCGCCTGATCTCCAGCGAGGTAGTCGTGACGCCCGAGGCAGTCGTGACCTGGGCGCATGACGTCGCCGGCAATTCGGTGGCCACCGCGACCTTCAGGGCCATGGTCGATCATCTGGTGATCGACAGCACGGCGCGGGTCGAACTCGACGCGCAGGCCTGGCCTGTCTTCGACATCCACGCCTCGGCGATCACATTTCCGTTTCAATACGCGCCGGACGAATGGACCGACCTCGGCGCCCTGACGGTGCCGCAGTATCCCGACGAGGCCGGACGGCTGAAGAGCTGGGCGCGTGGCTTCGTGCGCGGCGCTACGACCGACACTCTGGCGCTGCTCAAGGACCTGAGCGCCGGTGTCACTGAATGGATACTCTATCAAAGTCGCGACGATGAGGGCACGCAGTCGCCGCTGGAGACGCTCGATCGCGGCTGGGGCTCGTGCCGCGATTTCGCCGTGCTCTTTGCCGAGGCGGCGCGCACGCTGGGCTTCGGCGCCCGCATCGTCTCGGGCTACCTCTACAATCCCGACCGCGACAAACTAGGCTCGCAGGATGCCGGGTCGACCCACGCCTGGGCCGAGGTCTTCGTGCCGGGTGCGGGCTGGATCACCTTCGATCCGACCAATCGCGGCGTCGGCGGCTTCAACCTGATTCCGGTCGCGGTCGTGCGCGACATCGAGCAGGCGGTGCCGGTGTCGGGCAGCTTCAATGGCATGACCGACGCCTATGTCGGCATGTCGGTCGAGGTTTCCGTTACGGCTTAGGTCAGACCGGCACGCGCTTATGGTGATCGGTCGCAACCTGATAGGCGTGACCGATACGATAGAGCAGGCCTTCGTCGAAGGGCCGGCCGATGAGCTGCAGACCGATGGGCGCGCCATTGCTGTCGAAGCCGCAGGGCACCGACAGCGCCGGCAGGCCCAGCGTATTGAACGGCCGTGTCAGGCCGGTGAAGCTCGCCACCATCTTCAGCGTCGCCGGTCCGCCCTGCTTCTCGACATCGGTTTCGGCGATGGTCGGGATAGGGAAGGGGATAGCCGGCAGCAACACGGCATCGACGCCATCCATCGCCACGGCCAGGAACTCCGCCACGAAATGCGTGCGCAGGCGCAACGCGTCGATGTATTGCGTTGCCGGAATGAAGAAGCCTGCTTCCATGCGTGTGCGAACCTGGTTGGCATAGGGCGCATTGCCTTCCATCCAGGGCCGGTGCATGGCAGCGGCCTCGCACTTCACCATCACTTCGGCAGCGCGATAGAGCGCGGTGAAGTCGGGCAGCTTGGCCCGCGTGATCTTCGCGCCGGCCTTGCCCAGCGCATCGGCGGCGGCCTGGATGGCCGCGCCGATCTGCGGGTCGAGCGGCACCACACCATCAGGCAAAGACAGACCGATGCGCAGGCCTGTGACCCCACCTTCGAGCATCGCTTCGTAGTCCGGCACGGGCTTCTCGCTGGTGGTCGAATCCATCGGATCGTGACCGGCGACGATGGCCAGCATGCGGGCATTGTCGCGGATGGTGCGCGTCAGCGGCCCGACATGGTCGAGGCTCCAGGAGCGCGCCACGGCGCCGGCGCGGCTGACGCGACCATAGGTCGCCTTCATGCCGACGACGCCGCAGGCCGCGGCGGGCAGGCGGATCGAGCCGCCGGTGTCGGAGCCCAGCGCGCCATAGACCATGCGGGCGGCGACCGAAGCGCCCGAGCCGCTCGAGGAGCCACCGGTGACACGCGTCTCGTCCCAGGGATTGCGGCAATGGCCGTGATGGACATTGTGGCCGGTCGGACCGGCGGCGAATTCCGCCATGTTGAGGAAGCCGAGTTCGACCACGCCCGAGGCGTCGAGCTTCTCCAGCACCGTCGCCGTTGTCGGCGCCACCCAGTCGCGGCGGATCTCGCTGCCGCCGGTCGAGAGTTGGCCCTTGCGGTAATACATGTCCTTGTGCGCCATCGGCACACCGTGCAGCGGGCCGCGGCGCTTGCCGGCGGCGAGTTCCTTGTCCATGGCGCGCGCCTGATCCAGCGCCTTGTCCTTGTAGACGCGCAAGAAGGCGTTGGTGCGCGGCTGCCATTCCTCGATGCGGGCGAGACAGGCTTCGGTCGCCTGTACAGAGGTGATGCGGCCGGCGGCTATGGCGTCGGCGATGTCGCTGAGGTCGCGCAGGGCCAGATCGTCGTTGATCATTTGGCTTCCCTCGCCATCAGGCTGGCAAAGGCCGCCGGTTCGTCGTCGAAGGTGAGGCGCGCGCGGGCTGCCGTCAGCACGGCCTCGTTGAGGATCGCCACTTCGGCAGCGATCTCGGCCAGCCGGGTCTCGTCGTATTTCTGGCCCTGCAGGCCGGCTGCAATGCCGGCGATCGTGCGCGTCTTGTCATCCATTTGCTGTCTCCTCAGAGGCGAAGCGTGCCGGCCTCGAGACGGGCACGGTCTTCCGGCGTGAAGGTCATGATCTTGCGGATCTTCTGATCGAATTTCATGCCCACGGCCTCGGCGCAAGCAGCAAGCGTGCCGGTCTCGGCCTCGAACAGGAAATGCGTGAACTTCAGCGTCTTGTCGGTATAGGCGGCAAGTCCGCTCATCACCACGATGAGATCGCCGGCCATCAGCGGCCGGCGGTATTCGTTCAGCATCTCGACCACGACCGAGCCTTCCTGGCGGTCCTGCATGGCGGCGCGGTCGAAGCCCATATGGTTCCACAACAGCGGCGCGCCGTCGGAGTAACGGCCGAAATAATGGCGCGGCAGGAAGGCGCCGCGTTCATCGCATTCGTCCGGCGTGATCAGGCTGCGGCCGACCACGATCAGCCCCGTGCCGGCGGCATTGGCCAGTGTGAACTCGGGCAGCGGCGATAGATCCCCGACGCCGCGGGGTGCGGCACGCACGGGCAGGGCGACCTTGGCAGCCGTCGCGCGTTCGAAGAAGGCCACCGGCCATTCCCTGTTGCAGACAATGCGCCGGCGCACGGTCGAGGCGACGCTGCCGTCGCCGGCGTTGCGGATCTCGTGATAGACGGTCATGTCGTGCGCACCGACCTCGACCGGACCTGAGTGAACCTCGACTGCATCGACGACGCGGAACTCGCGAAGGTACTTCACATGATCGAAGCCGACGCTCACGTCGAGACCGGCCGCGCGTTGCGCGCGCGGCCCAAGGCCGAGGCTCGCCATCAGCAGCGCCGAGGCCTCATGGGCGAAGTCCGTATAGAACTGCACGTTGAGATGGTCGTTCTCATCGCACTGCCAGGTGTTCACGGCGGTGCTGAAAGTCGGGATCAAATCGGACATCGCTGTGCTGAAAGCTCCGTAAAATAAGGCTCGGACGGGCTCAATGGCCGAAAAAGCCACAGAAATCGACATTTTTCGTGTGTTGGGCTCTTGCGGCGGCCGAATACGTGGATAAACCTAACCCGCGTCGGTCGCTTTCTGGGGCGTCAGGAAGAGCCGGCAAGAAAACTAATAATGTAAGGAACCCCTCACCATGGCTACTGCACCCGCTAAGACTGCTGCCCCCGTCAAGAAGCCTACCGTTCCGACCGTTCCGCTCTCGAAGGTCGCGGCTGAACTCGCCGAGAAGACCGGCATGACCAAGAAGGACGCCACCGGCGCCCTCGACGAATTCGTCAGCCTGATCGTGAAGCACCTCAAGAAGGGCAACAAGGTCCGCATCACGGGCCTCGGCATCCTTCAGGTTCGCGCCCGTCCGGCGCGCATGGGCCGCAACCCGGCCACCGGCGAAGCGATCAAGATCAAGGCGTCCAAGAAGGTCGCTTTCCGCGTTGCCAAGGATCTCAAGGAAGCCATCTAAGCTTCCTCGATAAAGAATTCGGGCGGGCATCGGCGAAAGCCGGGCCCGCCCTTATTTTTTGCGCCGATTTCCATGCTTGCGCGCTAGTCGCGCCCGAAGTTCTTGCGTACCGCCGCCATGGCGCCATCGGTCGCCTGTAGCGCGCGATCGATGTCCTCGGCGCGATGCGCCGTCGACAGGAACATGTTGTGCTGCGGATGGATCCAGGCGCCGCCGCGCAGCGCTTCCTGGGCAAACAGGCGACCCTTGGCCACTTCAACATCGCCCTCGAACAGGATCGTCGGCATCTGTGCGGGACCAGTCTGCTTGACGTCGATGCCATGTGCCTTGGCTTGCGCGGCGATGCCATCGCGGAAGCGCTGGCCGATGCGCGCCATTTGCTCGATCGAGTTGTCGCGCTCGAAGATTTCCAGGGTCTTGAGTGCTGCGGCCATCGAAGCAGCGCCGCACCAGAACGAGCCGGTCATGAAGATGCTGGCGGCCGCCTCGCGGAATTTGTCGCAACCGGTGACGGCGGCCATCGTGTAGCCATTAGCGATCGCCTTGGAATAGGCCGCGAGGTCGGGGCGCACACCCACCGTCTCCCAGCTTCCCGCCAGGCTGAGGCGGAAGCCAGCGCGCACGTCGTCGAGGATCAGCGCCGCACGGGTATTGTCGCAGAGCGCACGCACCGCCTTGGCGAAGGCCTGAGTCGGCATCTCCTGGTCCTTGCCGTAGTCGTGCTTGAAGGCGCTCACGATCACGCCGGCGAGATCGCCGTCGACCGACGCAGCGGCAGCCTGCAGCGAGGCCACGTCGTTATAGTCGTAGTGCACGAGATGGATGCGGTCCTCGGCGGTGGCGCCGTTGGGATGGGGCGTGCACCATGGTGCCGAGCCGTGATAGGCGCCGCGCGCCACCAGGATCTTGCGCTTCGTGGTCGCCGCGCGTGCAATGACGACGCAGAGCGTCGTGGCGTCGGTGCCGTTCCTCTGGAACAGCGCCCAGTCGGCATGGGCCACCAGGCCGACCAGCTTTTCCGCCAGCTCGACCAGCTTGTCCGACGGGCCGGTCATCACGTCGCCCAAGGCGCGCTGCGCCGTGGCAGCGGCTTCGACCTCGGCATTGCCGTAGCCCAGCACCATCGGGCCATAGGCGCACATGAAATCGACGTAGGAATTGCCGTCGACATCCCACAGCGTGGCGCCCTCGGCCCTGGCGAAGAACTGCGGATAGCCCTCGGGCAGGCGGGCGACATTGAGATGGCCATACATGCCGCCGGGAATGACGCGCCGGGCGCGTGTTCGCAGGGCGGCATCGTTGGGGAGGGAGTTGGAAATCATCTACGGGGACCCTTTTGCCGAGAACGCTCGGGCCTAGTATAGCCGTCTCCGGCAGGGGTGCGTGGATACCTTTCTTTTCCTGAAGTTTTTACAGCAGTTGGCGATGCCGCCGGCCTCCCTCGCGGCGGCCCTGGTCGTTGCTGTCGTCTTCGTGCTGGTCGGCTGGCACCACCTGGGCCGTCTTGTCGCTTTTCTCGGCATTGCCCAGACGCTGGTGCTGTCGATGACGCCGGTTTCCGACACGCTCATGGTGAAACTGGAGAACGATGCGCGCCTTCTCGCCGCCAAGGCGCCGGCCTGCTGCTACGACTACATCGCCGTGCTGGGCGGCGCGGTTTCGCCGGCCTATCCGCCCGGACGGCCCGATCCGCATGTCAGCGACAGCGCCGACCGCGTCTGGCACGCCGCGCGCCTCTTCAAGCAGGGCGTGGCGCCCAAGGTGCTGCTGAGCGGCGGCATGGGGCCGACCTTCGCCGACGATCGTCTGCAATCCGAGGCGCATGCCATGCGCAGCCTGCTGGTCGATTTCGGCGTGCCGGCCGAGGCCATCGTGCTCGACGCGACCTCGATGAACACGATCGAGAATATCCGCAATATCCGCGGCATCGTCGGCACCGGCTCGGTGGCACTGGTGACCTCGGCCTATCACATGTCGCGGACCATGCAACTCGTGCAGCTTGCCAGGCTCAATGCCCAGGCCTTCCCGACGGACTGGCGGATCATCCCCGACCTGCATACGCCGGGCATGAGCTGGATCCCCTCGATCAGCGCGCTGAACGATTCGACGGTCGCCATCAAGGAGCATCTGGCCTTGACCTTCGACTCACGCGGCAACACGCTGAAGCCATGACGAGCGGCGCCTACAAGCTCAACCGCCGTGCAGCCCTCGGTCTCGCGGCCCCTCTGTTGCTGGCGCTGCCGCGCCGGCCCTCGGCGCAGACGCTCGACAAGGTGAGCTTCCTTACCGACTGGCGCGCCCAGGCCGAGCATGGTGGCTACTATCAGGCCGTCGCCTCCGGCCTCTACAGGAAGTACGGCATCGACTGCGACCTGCGTCAGGGCGGACCGAGCCTCAATATCGGCCAGCTTCTGCTCGGCGGCCGTGTCGATATGATCATGTCGAACAGCTTCGCCGCCTTTACCTATGTCCGCGAAAGCGCGCCGTTCCACTGCATCGCCGCGATCTTCCAGAAAGACCCGCAGGTGCTGATCGGCCATCCCGGCACCGGTCTCACCGGCTTCGACAGCCTGCGCGGCCGGACACTGCTGATCGGCAACGGCGGGCGCGTGACCTATTGGCCCTATCTCCGGCAAAAGTACGCGCTGCGCGACGAGCAGCTCAGGGCTTATACTTTCAACATGGCGCCTTTCCTGGCCGACCGCGGCGTCGTGCAGCAGGGTTTCCTGTCGTCCGAGCCTTACGCCATCAAGGGCGCCATCGGCCGCATGCCCGAAGTGCTGCTGATCGCCGATGCGGGCTTCAGCGCCTACCAGACCACCATCGATATTTCGCGCAAGATGGCGACCGAGAAGACGGACCTCGTGCAGCGTTTCGTCGACGCCACGCTCGAAGGCTGGTCGCAGTATCTCAAGGGCGGGCCGGGCATCGAGGCGGCCAATGCGCTGATCAAGAAGCAGAACCCCGACATGAGCGACGACAAGATCGCCTATGCCATCGAGGTGCTGAACGAGCGCGGCATCGTGCTATCGGGCGACGCGCTGAAGGACGGCATCGGCGCCATGAGCGACGCGCGCTGGCAGGCATTCTACGAATCGATGGCGGCCGTCGACGTCGTGCCCAAGGGGCTCGACGTGCGTGCCGCCTATAGTCTGGCATTCGTCAATAAAGGCATTGGAAAAGCGTAGGAGGAGCGGCCATGTACAAGGTAAGCGAAGAACACGAGATGCTGCGCGACTTGGTTAAGAAGTTCGTGCGCAACGAGCTGATGCCGCTGGAGAAGAACATCCTCGAGCGCTTCGCCTCGGGCCAGCCAGCGGCGCTGAACGACGAGGAGAACGCCAGACTCTTCAAGCAGTGCAAGGATCTCGGCCTGTGGGCGCTCGACGTGCCGGAGGAAGCCGGCGGTGCCAACCTGCCGGCGGCGGCACTGGTCGGCGTCAACGAGGAGATCGGCTACACCTGCGTGCCCTTCACCTTCCCGCCCGACTCGCCCAACCTGCATATGCTGATGGCCACGGCCAATCCCGAGCAGCGCAAGAAATACCTCGATCCTTATGCGGCCGGCCTCACCAGTTCGGCCATCGCCATTTCCGAGCCCGGCGCCGGCGGCGATCCGGCGGGTATGAAAACCAAAGCGGTCAAGGACGGCAACGACTGGGTGATCAACGGCCGCAAGATCTGGATCAGCCGCATCGCCAAGGCCGACTTCACCATCGCCATGGCGGTCACCGACACCGCGCTCGGTTCGCGCGGCGGCATCACCGCCTTCCTGATCGACAAGGGCACGCCCGGTCTGATCGTGGCGCGCGCCATTCCCCTGCTGGCCGGCCAGCGCACCTATGAAGTCGTGTTCGAGGATTGTCGTGTGCCGGAGAGCCAGGTGCTCGGCAAGGTCGGTGCCGGCTTCGCGCCGATGCAGCTTCGTCTCACCGTCCGCCGCCTGCAGATGGGCTCGTGGTGTGTCGGCATGGCGCAGCGCGCGCTCGACATGCTGGTCGAACACGCCAACCAGCGCGTCACCTTCGGCCAGAAGCTGGCCGACCGTCAGGCCATTCAGTGGTGGGTGGCCGATGCCGCCATGAAGATCCATGCCTGCCGCCTCATGGTCATGGACGCCGCGGTGAAGCAGGACGATGGCCGCGACGTGCGTATGGAGGCCTCGATGATCAAGGTCTTCGCCACCGAGATGGCCTCGGAGATCATCGACCATGCCCAGCAATCCTTCGGCGCCATGGGCGTGACCCAGGAGCTGCCGCTGTCGATGATGGGCCAGAAAGTGCGCACCATGCGCGTTTATGAAGGCCCGTCCGAGGTTCATCGCATGGTCATTGCACGCCGTATTCTCGGCGGCCGTTGACACCACGATAAGGCAGGCGGATCATTTGCAACTCACTGAGGGAGAAATTCATGGCTTACACGCTCGATGCTTTCACTGCCGACGCGAAAGCGGCGCTCGCGGACACAGCCGGCCCGGCGGGCCGCGAGAAGGTGCGCGTGTTGCTGGAAAAGCTGCTGACCAATAAAGAATTCGTCAACCAAGCCGTGGGCCCGGCAGCGCCTATGGGCGCGCGCAAGCTCTATGAGGACAAGGAGCAGGGCTTCGTCGTGCTCGCGCACGTCAATCCCAAGGCGCACAAGAGCCCGCCGCACGACCACGGCAGCTCCTGGGCGGTCTATGGCCAAGCCGTCGAATACACCGACATGAGCGAGTACAAGCGCCTCGATTCAAGCGAAGCGGCGGGCGACGCCAAGCTCGAGCAGATCAAGAGCTATCGCCTGATGCCCGGACAGGCCGGCGTCTACGACGTGCGCGCCATCCATGCCATCGACTATCCCGAAGGCAGCCGCTTCGTGCGCGTCACCGGCCGCGATCTCGATTACGTGCAGCGCCTTAAGTTCGACATGGCCGCCGGCAAGGCGATCGTCATCGAAAGCGCCTCGGCAAGCTAAGCCGACACTCGCGTCAAGAGGTATATCCAAACCGGCAAGTTCCGGGATCGCCGCCCTCGGGGAGCGCCAGCAGTCGCTCGGCGTCACGGGGGAGCGTGACCGAGACCCCGCTCTACCTGCTCAGCTGCGCGCCGGAGAAGGCGATGGCGATCGATCTCTACAGCGACCAGCATCTCAACGTCGACGAATCGGGCAGCGGCGACCTCCTGAAGCTGCACAGCAGTCTTGTCCTCCATGCCGATGCCGAACCGCTGGTCGTGCAGGCGGGACCCGTCTGGCTTACGGTCATGCAATCCGCCTGCGCCGTATTGTCCTGCGCCGCGAAGATTTCTAGGCCAGACCGCGAGGGTTAGACCCAGCGGCGGGTTCTGCGCCGGTAGGCGTCGAAGGCCGATGCAAATTTGGCAGCCAGCACGCGCTCTTCAGGCACGATCTGGAAGCGATTGATGTAGAGGACGAAAAGCGGAAGGCCGGCGACTGCGATTGCGTTCGATAGATGCACGGCCCATCCGGCAAGTACCAGCAGTAGTCCCAGATACATCGGGTTGCGGGTGAAACGGTAGATTCCGGTCTCGACCAGGGATGACGCGGCGTCGGGCCTCATTGGATTGACGGTCGTCCTGGCTTGGCGGAACGACACCATGCCTGCCGTTGAAACAACGCCACCGAGTGCCGCGCAGGCGATAGAGATTGCAAGAGGGGCGGGCAGCGCAAAGGAAAGCGCGTCCGATACGAGGGATGCCAGCCACATCGTGAGGGCCAGGAACAACGCGACGGCGGGGGGCGGAATCTTGAGCTCGAGCCACTGCATGGCAGCAGCGTAAGGAGCACAGCGAATACCCGCAAGACAACTCGCGGGCAGCCTTCTACGCCATTCGTGCGGCAGCCTCGCTGTTGGCCTTCTGACGGCTCTCGAGCATCGCCGAGATGCGCTCCTTCAGCCGCTTGACCCGCTCGGCACCGGCCTTCTCGGGACTGCCGCAGTCGAAGGGCGGCTGCGGGTCGTATTCCATGACGAGCTGGATCGACTTGGCGATCTCCTCGCCGGCGAGTTCGGCCGCCAGCGTCAGGCCGAAGTCGATGCCCGCCGTCACGCCGCCGCCCGAGAGGCGATTGCGGTCGCGCACGACGCGCTCGGCCACCGGGATGGCGCCGAATTGCGTCAGCAGTTCGCGCGAGGCCCAGTGGCAGGCCGAGCGGTAACCTTTCAGAAGACCTGCCGCGCCCAGCACCAGCGAGCCGGTGCAGACGGAGGTGACGTACTTGGCGCCGGCGGCCTGCTTGCGCAGGAAGTCGAGCGTCTCGTCGTCGCTCATCAGGGCGACCTGGCCGCCGCCGCCGGGCACGCAGATGACATCGAGTTGCGGGCAGTCGGCGAAGGTGGTGGTCGGCACGATGGCGAAACCGGCGTCGGTCATCACTGGATCGCGGGTCTTCCAGATCATGTGCAGCGTGGCGCCGGGGACGCGGCAGAGGACCTGCGCGGGGCCGGTGGCGTCGAGCTGGGTAACGTTGGGGAAGAGCAGGATGCCGATGTGGAGAGGGGCGAGCATGACGGTTCTTTTACATTTATTTACACAGGATGGCCAAACGGAAGCTTGGCAGAAATAGTGAATATGTATTAAATTCTGCCAATGCACAGGATTTTCATTCTTGCCCATGAGGGCTGCCAGGTCCTCGACGTGACGGGACCGGCGGCGGTGTTCGCGGCGGCCAACGAAAGGCGCGCACAGCCGTTCTATGACGTGCGCATCGTGTCGCCGGAGGGCGGGGCGGTGAAGACGAATTTGGGCGTGACGCTGATGAGCGAGAAGATCGGCGGGCAGCCCGACACATTGCTGGTCGCGGGCGGCACGACGGGCCTGAGCCCGGTGGTGCTGCGCGAGGATGTGCGGCAATGGCTGCGCAAGGCGGCGGCCCGGGCGGAGCGCTACGGCTCGGTCTGCACAGGGGCCTTCGTGCTTGCGGCGGCGGGGTTGCTGGACGGAAAGCGCGTGGCGACGCACTGGGCCGCCTGCGACCTCCTGGCCAGGGACTTCCCGGCGATCACGGTCGATCCTGAATCGCTCTATGTCACTGACGGCAAGGTCTGGACTTCGGCCGGCGTCAGCACCGGCATCGATATGGCGCTGGCTTTGGTCGAGGCCGATCTCGGCGCCCCGGCCGCCAACCTGATCGCGCGGTACTTCGTGCTCTATGCCCGCCGCCCGGGCTACCAGTCGCAGTTCAGCCTCGTGCTCGGCGCGCAAACCAGAGTCGACGCGCCCTTCTCCGACCTGATCGGCTGGATGCAGGGCCATCTCACCGCAACGCTCGACGTGCCGGCGCTGGCGTTGCGGGCCGGCCTGTCCGAACGCAGCTTCTACCGCAAGTTCACCGAGACCACCGGCAAGACGCCGGCGCATTTCGTCGAGGCCCTGCGTCTAGACGCGGCGCGCGCGCTGCTCGACAAGGGCCTGCCGCTGAAATCGATCGCGACCAAAGTCGGCCTGAAATCCTCGGCCCGTCTCGGTCAGGCCTTCGAGCGCCGCTTCGGTATGGCGCCCAGGTTGTTCCGCGAGATGCACGCGGCCAGCGTCTAACGCTGTACCGTCATCCTGAGGCTGCCGACGATCAGAGCCACGAAGGCAAAGCCCGCCGCCAGCCAGATCGCGGCGCGGGCGGCATCGGCGGCGCCACTGCCGGAGAAATCGAAAATGCTGAAGACCAGCGCCACAAGTGCCGCGCCCATGGTCTGGCCGAGCGTGCGGGCCGAGGCGATGATGCCGCCGGCGCTGCCGCTCTTCTCGCGCGGCACGGCGTTCATCATCAGCCGGTTGTTGGGCGAGGCGAAGATGCCGAAGCCGGCGCCGCAGAGCACCAGCCGCCACATGATGTCGAAGGACGACGGGGCGGCCGGCAGCAGCGCCGTCAGCACCAGCCCCAGCGTCATGCTGGTGAGACCGATGGCGCCCAGCACGCCGGCGTGATGGCG
>JBBRFD010000044.1:0-29207 GCA_038224985.1 Reyranellales bacterium | reverse complement strand
AAGCCATAGGTCCAGCTCTCCGAATCGAAGCGCGCGCCGGGATAGCGGTTCCAGTACCAGGTGCCGCCGACGCCGGTGCCGGCCTCGTAGACATGCGCCTTCATGCCGAGCTGGCGCAGCTTGTGGAGCTGGTACATGCCCGACAGGCCCGCGCCGATGACGATCACTTCGTGGCGCTCGATAGCCATTCGCATACCTCCCTGCAGCGGGCGCCACGTTGGACGCCTTCAGCCGATTTACTTAATCCACCCAACGACTTGGCCCGCAACCACAACTTTCTGAGCGTGCCACGCCGGGTCTTTCACTTAGATTTAAAATGAAGTATCCTAAGCAGTATATTATAAGAAAATAACGACTTTATTTCAGGCGCGACACATTAAATGTTCACCGCCTCCGCACCTTTGAGCAGCGCCAAGCGAATGTCCCGGTCCGGCGAATTCTTCCGGCTGCTGCGTCTTATTCCCAGCCAGGCCCGCCTGGCGCTGGGCGTTAAGGGCATGGTCTGGGCGAGCATCGCCGGAGTCGTGGGCCTTGTCTGCTGCATCGTGTCGATCGTCGAGGTCACCGTTTCGCTGCGCGCGGCCGACATCGACCGCACGCAACGCGACGCCACTGAAATCGCCACTCTCGACCAAACCTATCGCGAGGTCATGCGCACCATCAACGCCCTGTCGCTGGGTGCGGTCCGTCCGAAGCCGAATGAGTTTCCCGCCGTCGACGCCTGGGCCCGCTTCGACGCGGCGCTGGCCACCGCCTGTACACGCGACTTCGCCATCTCGGCCAAGGGCCAGCGGCTGAGCGCGCTCTGCGATGCCCGCCTCGATCTTTCCAGCCGCATCAGTCCGGAGATCGCAGCCTATGACCCGCCGCGCCGCCTGCTCCAGCCCACCATCTCGCGGGAGCTGATCGCCATCAGCCGCAACATCAACGAGATGACGGAAATCGTCGACCGCGACGCCGCCCAGCTGGTCGGCCGCATGTCGAACCACTACCAAGCCGCCATTATCGTCATGACACTGAGCACGGCGGGCTTCGCCGCCGCCGGGCTGGTGCTGATCCTGCTGGTCGGCCGCGCCTCGGCCCTGCACCACGAGCAATGGCGCAACGCCGCCGCCGCCGCTGCAAGCGCCAGCGAGGCGCGCGACCTACTGATGGAGACCATCGACGCCCTGCCCGCCGGCGCCGTGCTCTACGACACCGAGGAGCGGCTGATCCTGTTCAACTCGGTCGCCGCCTCGATCACACCGGCGCTGCTGCGCCCCGACATCATTGGCCGCACCTACGAGAACCTGACCAGCGAAGCCGGCAAGCTGCGCGAGGCGGCCGGCCTCGGCAATGGCGCCGCCTGGACAGCCGAGCAAGTCTCGCGCTTCCGCAGCAAGGGCCGCTCGAGCACCCGCCAGTTGCCCGACGGGCGCTGGTTCGAGATGTTCGAGACCTCGACCCGCACCGGCCGCACCGTCGGCTTGCGCGTCGACATCACCGCACTGAAGAACCACGAGCTGGAAGTCGAGCGCGCCCGCGCCAACTACCAGGCGCTGGTCGATTCGCTGTCCGATGTGGTCGTCACCGTCGACGAAAAGGGCATCTTCACTTTTGTCAGCGCCGCGGCACGCGAGCTGTTCGGCCTGCCTGCCGACCAGCTCGTCGGCAGGCATATCAAGACCTATGTCGATCCCGGGGACTGGAAGCGCCTGACCAAACTCGCCAGGGAATTGCGCAATTCGGCCGGCGACGAAGTCCGCCAGCTCGACTTCTGCCTGGTCTCGGGTGGCAAGCGCCGGCACATCGAAGCGCGCATGCGGCGGTCGCTGAGCGCCGATGGCGAGCCCGGTTCGGTCCTGTCCGGCGTGCTGCGCGACGTCGAGGAGCGCGTGCAGCTCAGCCGCCGCCTCGACGACGAGATGGCGCGGCTGCATTCCATCGTCGAATCGAGCGGCGCCACCATTGTCATGGCCGACCGCGACCTGCGCGTCGTCATGGTGAACAGCGAGTTCGCCACGCTCAAGGGCATTGCCAAGGAAGAGGCCATCGGCCGGCCGCTGACCGAGGTGATCGGCTACCCGCTCGACCACGCCGTGCTGCGTCGCTGGCTCGAAGGCCCGCTCGACCGCGAACGCGCCCTGCCAGTGCGCTACAGCCACACGCTCACCGACCCGCAGGGCCGCAAGCGCATCATCAACGTCACCGCCAATCCGGTGCTCGACGACGAGCGCATCGTGCGCAACATCGTCTTCCTCGGCGTCGACGACACGGCGCGGCGCGAAACCGAGATCCAGCTCTTCGATGCCGAGCGCCTGAGGGGCATCGGCGAGATGGCCGCCACCGTGGCGCACGAGGTCAACCAGCCGCTGCAGGTCATTCGCCTGGCCACCGAGGTTTCGATCGAGGAGATGGACGAGGCGCGGGCACGCGGCGGCGTCGCCGACCCGGCCTTCCTGCAGGCCAAGCTCGAGCGCATCATGGCGCAGGTCGAGCGGGCAAGCCGGTTGGTCAGGGAGTTGCGCGCCCATTCGCGCAGCACGACCGGCGAGGATGCCGCCCGCTTCGATCTCGGCGCCGCCGTTCATGGCGCCATCGACCTGACGCAACACATGGTCCAGCAGTCCGGCATCACGCTGAAGGTCGCCATCGACGCTGCGCTTCCACAGGTCTTTGGCCACATAAGCCGGCTCGAGCAGGTCCTCATCAACCTGATCAACAACGCCCGCGATTCGCTTTGCGAGTTGCCGGCACGTGAGCGGGGAGACCGGCCACGGCTGATCACCATTTCCGCGGTTCCCGCGTCGCACGACGACCGCGCCTTCCTGCATCTTACGGTCGAGGACACCGGACCGGGCATCGCCGACCACGTCCTGCCGCGCCTCTTCGTTCCCTTCGTCACCACCAAGGGCCGCGGCCAGGGCACCGGCCTCGGCCTGCCGCTCTGCCAGCGCATCGTCGAGGAAATGGGCGGCACGATTTCCGCCGGCAACCGCGCCGAGGGCGGCGCCCGCTTCGAGATCCTGCTGCCCGCCGCGACAGCGCCGCTTTCCGCCGTCGCCTAAAGCACCGATACTCCACGGACATTTTCAGCCGGGAGTGCAGGATGTTCACGCTCTACTTCGCGCCGGGATCGAGTTCGATGGCGCCGCATATCGCACTGCATGAGACCGGTACGGCCTTCGAGGGCAAACCGCTGTCGCTGGCCAGGAAGGACACGCGCACACCCGGCTACCTGGCGATGAATCCCGACGGCCGCGTGCCGATGCTGCTGATCGACGGCCGGCCGCTCACCGAAGTGGCGGCCATCCTCTTCTATCTCGCGCGGCGCCATCCCGCGGCCAAATTGCTGCCCGAAGGCAACCTCGAGGCCGAGTCGCATGTTGTCTCCTGGATGTCCTTCATTGCAGCGACCCTCCATCCCGCCCGCCGCCAGGGCATCGAACACGCGCGCACGGTCTATGCCGTCGCTGACAAGAAACTGGGCAACAAGGAATGGGCCGTCGGCGAGTACTCGATCGCCGACATCCATCTCTTCCGCCTGTTCTGGCGCTTCCGCTCGGCGCTCAATCCCGAAACAGGTGAATTCCCCAACCTTGTCGCCCACTACGACCGCATGATGGCGCGGCCGGCGGTCAAGAAGACGATCGAGGTCGAAACGGCCATCGGCTACGACCTTCCGGCCTAGGAAATGAACGAACGCCGCATCCTGCAAATCTGTATTGCCATCGCGGCCTGCCTGCCTGTCATGGGCGGCTTCTACGACGTGGTGAGCGGTCTCACCAGCCACAGCAAGATGACGCCGGGCATGGCCATCGTCAGCTACTCGACGGAGAGCCACTACCGCTATCTCTCCGGCCTGCTGGTCGGCATCGGCATCGGCTTCTGGAGCACGGTGCCCTCCATAGAGTTGCGCTCACCGCGCTTTCGCCTGCTGACGGCCATCGTGGTGGTGGGCGGTCTCGCGCGACTGCTCGGCGTGCTGCTGGGCGACAAGATCACACCCGTCGTCGCCATCGCACTCGTCATGGAACTCGCCGTCACGCCGCTGCTGTGTTTGTGGCAAATGCGCGTCGCAGGGCGCCCGTAGCGGCCCTATTTCAGCCATACGGGATTGCGACCGTTACGACAGAGCAAGTAGCGGGGAATAAACCATGAAGTACATCGCGATTTTCGCCATTCTCGTCGACGCCACGGCCTGTGGCGACACCTGGGGCCAGCGTGCTGTCACCGGCGGTGCGGTCGGTGCAGGCTCCGGCGCGGTGCTGGGTGCAGTGACGCCGCTGGGCGTTCTGCCGGGCGCGCTGATCGGCGGCGCCGTTGGCGCGGGCGTCGGCGCCGCGACGACGCCGAAACGCTAATAGCTAGAGAGAACTCGCTTCTCGTCGCAGATCTAACGAGCGCGGTTCATCCACGAGCGGATGAAGTTGTCGAGCAGCCGCAGCGGCACCGGCTTGTCGAGCACGGCATAGGGCGGCGTCTCGGCGACGCTCCTCAACATATTGCCGTGGCGCACCAATTCCTGGTTGCCCGACATCAGCAGCCACTTGGCTTGCGTATGGTTGCCGGCGTGAGCCATGCAGAACGAGGCGCCGTCGCCATCGGGCAGGTTGATGTCGGACATCACCACGTCGGGGCGCATTTCCTTCAACACTTCCTCGGCCTCGGCCAGCGTCTCGCAGGCGCGCACGGTGTTGAGGCGGCGCTCGAGAAAATCCATCATTTCGGCGCGCAGATCGGCGTCGTCCTCGATGACCAGAATTTGCGCACCCATTGTTTTAGCTCCTTAGCTTATCGCTTTGAAGTATATATCTTTTTAAGCATCGCTATTATTCGGTATTCTAACGAAAAGCCACGGCACCGGCAACGTCGTCGTGGCGGAGTGATGCTGTGGTTTTCACGTGCATGAGTTGCATAATGCCTGATGCGCGAATAAGTTGCAGGCACCGGCGGTGCTCAACCCCTATTTGCCGCCGATCGATGCCGCCGATCTCCAAGCCCGGCGGCATTCTCCCGGACGGCGCAGGGTTCTCGAGCCTTGCGCCGTTTTGGCGTCTCGGTTCTGGTGACGTCAGGCCGGCAGATTGATCGGGATCGCCATGGCAGGCTTGGCCGGATCCTCGAAGACCGGCGACAGCCGGACCGCCAGATAGCGCATGATGCCGGAGATGTGCTGTGGCTGAACCTCGGCCCAGGTTACATAAAGCGGGCCGAAATGGCGGTAGCGCCGGACGCCCGTATCCTTCTGCAGAACCGCAAGTCGCTCACCGATCGAACCGTGCCCGACGCGCAAGGTGCGCGGCATGCGCCCACCGTGCCAGAGGACGAATACACCCAAGGTTTCGATCTCATCGGGGTAGATCTGCTCGAGAGTGCACCAACTACCCCCGGTCGACCGTATCCACTGCACTTGAAACATGCCTAGCCCACAACCTCTGCCTGACTTATCTCTATATCGGTATCTCGTGGCCGCAAAGAAGGACGAGTATGAAAGTCTGCATCTACGGCGCTGGTTCCATCGGCGGCATCATTGGCGCGCATCTGACGCGGGTGAAGGGCGTCGAGGTCAGCCTGATCGCGCGCGGCGCCCATCTGGCGGCGATCCGTCAGGATGGGTTGCGGTTGATCACGCCGCGCGAAGATTTCACCGTCCGCGTGGCCGCAACCGACGATCCGGCGAGCGTGGGGCCGCAGGACTATGTCTTCATCACCCTGAAGACCCACCAGTATCTCACCGCCCTCGACACCATCCCCGCCTTGCTCGGGCCGCAGACGGCGCTGATCCCGCCAACCACCGGCGCGCCCTACTGGTTCTTCCACGGGCTGAAGGGGCCGCACGAGGACAAGCGGTTGAAGCGCATGGATCCCGGCGGCCGGCAGTGGTCCCTCTTCGGGCCCGAGCGCGCCATCGGCTGCGCCTACTGGGCGGGCGGCGTCGTGCCCCGGCCGGGCGTGGTGCAACTCGAGAACGAGATCTGTTACCTGCCGCTGGGTGAGCCCGACGGCAGCGCCTCGGCGCGCGTGACCCGCCTGAGCCAGGTCATGTGCGAGTCGGGCCTCAAGGCGCCGGTGAAGAGCGACATCCGCGCCGAACTCTGGACCAAGATGATCAACAGCCTCGTCTGGAACCCGATTGCCGTGCTGACGCTGGCCGACAATGGCGCGATCGGGAAATCACCCGCCGCCGTCGATATCGCGCGGCGCATGATGTTCGAGGCCGAGGCGGTGGCGGCGGCTTTCGGCGCCACCCTGGCGACGCCGACGGAAGCCCGCATCGCCTTCACCCTGGGCCTCGGCCATCACAAGATGTCGATGCTGACAGATCTGCAGGCTGGCAAGCCGCTGGAGATCGATGCGCTGGCCGATTCCATCGCCGACCTCGGCGAGTTGTCGGGCGTGCCGACGCCCACCATCGACATGGTGCTGGCGCTGTTGAAGCTCAGGGCGAAAGCTACCAGGTCTCCTTCCACGGCCTGAGATCCATCTCGAAGGTCCAGGCGCTGCGCTTCTGGCTGTGCAGTTGCCAATAGGCCTCGGCGATGTCGTCGGGATCGAGGATGGCATCGGGCCCGGCGTTGTAGCGCTCGGGGAAATTGGTCTTGATCCATTCGGTGTCGATGGCGCCGTCGACGATGACATGGGCGACATGGATATTCTGCGGCATCAGCTCGCGGCCCATCGATTGTGCCAGCGCCCGCAGCGCATGCTTGCCCCCGGCGAAGGCGGAGAAGCCGCGGCCGCCACGGATACTCGCCGTGGCGCCGGTGAAGATCATCGTGCCCTTGGCCCGCGGTACCATCGCCTTGGCCGCCTCGCGTGCCGTCAGGAAGCCGGCGAAGGCCGTCATTTCCCAGACCTTGCGGTAGACACGGGAAGTCGTGTCGCGGATGTCGAAGCGGACATTGCCGCCGATGTTGAAGACGAAGACCTCGACCTCGCCGATCTCGATCTCGATCTGGCGGAAGAGCTGGACGACTTGCTCCTCATCGCGGGCGTCGGAGCCGAAGGGATGGACCTTGCCGCCCTCCTCGACGATACGCGCCACCAGACCCTGCAGCTTGTCGGCGCTGCGTCGGGTGACCACAGCGGTATAGCCCTCGCGCGCAAACCGTCGCGCGATCGCGCCGCCGGTCGCGTCACCGGCGCCGATGACGACGCAGACTTTGTCCCTTGAGGGTAACGCCATAATGTTCTCCTTCGCCTGATCCTAGTCCCGATCGGAGTCGAACCAGACCTTGAGCCGGTCGAGCAACTCGAACAACCGCCGCCGGTCGGCGTCGGACCAGTCGGCGAATGCCTTGCCGAGCCCGGGCGTCAAGATTGCGATGGCCGCCCGGTGCTTGGCGAAGCCCGATGCGGTGATCGAAAGGACCTTGGAGCGCCCGTCGACGCCGTGCTCGCGTTCGCGCAGCCAACCGCGCGTCACCAACTTCTGTACGTTCTTGGTGACGCCGGGTTGCGGCTGCTGCAGCGCGCGGACGATCGACGTCACGGTCTTCGTCTCATCGGGCCGGTGGCTGAAGTGGTTGAGCAACACGAACTGCGCCAGCGGCAGGCCGAGCGGCTTCAGCAGGCGGTTCGCCTCCGTGGTGGTCAACTGGTCGATGATGCCGATCCAGTTGACGATGCGGAAGACAAGCGGCGGTTCGGTCACGTTTACAGGAAACTCGCGAGCGCCCGTCGCGGCGACGGGCCGGGATCGCCAGCATAGCCCAGACGGAAGAACATTTGCAGTGTGGCGCTATCGGCAGTGCCGGTTTCGCGGCGCATGTTGCCGTGCAGTTCGGCCATCTCGGGATATTCCTGCAGCGCCTGGCTGTGCGGCTGCAGGGCGACGCCGAGTTCGGTGGCCTTGAGCTGGAGGCGGACGAAGCTGCGGCCGACCGCGATCTGGGTGGCACGGGCGTTGTCGGGCGTCGTCATCCAGCCGAAGGTGCGGGCGCTGGCATAGCCCGCCATCGCATAGTCGCGGCCGCCGTTCCACGCCAGGGTACCGGGCGTCATCGCGTTCTGCCGCGTCATCTGGCCGGCCTGGCGCAGCGCCCAGATCATCGGACCCTTGAGCGATATACCGTCGCGGTGCGCGGCGATTTCCGGGGCGCCGATACGCGCCACGTCGATGCTCTCCTTGTGCGTGCGCGGCAAGTTCATCTCCAGTTCGGAGCCGGCGATAGCCAGCGCGCGCAGGCGCTCGACACGCTCGGCCCGATCCGTGATGTCGAGCACCAATCCGGGCGCGGCGTTGCCGGCCAGCAAGGCCGCGCGGTGCGCGGGATCGAGCGGACGCGGCTCGAAAACGCTCTTCACCGTGCGCCGTCGCGGCACCTGCGCGAATAGCGGATCGACCGCGAGGCCGGGCTGCCTGGTGAAGACGATCCGCGCCACCGCCTTGTCGAGCGTCCATTCGCCTTCAGGAAACAGCGTCACCTCGGCGCGAAAGCCCTCGCTGGCCGCGGCCAGGGCAAGGAGCTCCAGGAAGCAGCCGTGCCCGATCAGGATCTGCCGTGAAAACGGATCGGTCTGCGGCAGCAACCGCGCCCGGTCGACATAAAGAACGATCGCGCCGGGTTGGGCAAGATCGACCGCCCAGGACTGCAGATTGTGCGGGTTTGGCGCCAGCAGCGCCCAGGCGAGTGCACGGCGGCGCGGATCGGTCTCGGCCGCCTCCGGTCCGCGCCAGCCCTCGACCGCCACCGCCGGCATGGCGTCGAGCCGCGGCACCGCCAGAACCGCGCCGCCCGCCACGACCGCACCACCGCCCAGAACGCGCAGGAACATCTTTCGAGACAACACGATCAACCGCCTTTCTATAACATTCCTAGGAATATTATATACATTCCCAGGAATGTCTATAGGCGATTCGGCAATCCGACGGCGAGCAGCACACCGAGTTCATTGGCGAGGTCGCAGCTCACGCGGGCATGGACCTTGCCCTGCTTGTCGAAGAAGCGGCCGGTCGGCGTCGTCGGGAAAACGCCTTCGTGCCAGATCCCGGGATGGATGTAGATGCCGAAGCTGCCGTCCGACCACAGCGCCACGAAGTCTTCGGCCTTCAGGTCGTCGCCCGGCCTGGCGACCGGCACGACGAAAGGCTTGCCGTCGAGCGGCCAGAAGAGTTGCCCGCCGTCGGGATGATAGTTGCAATGCCACAGCAGCACGCGGTCGCCGGCCAGCGCCACACCGTTCCTTATCAGGGGGGCCGCCGTCTCGGGGCGCTCGCGAAAGCCGATGACGTAGTGGCCGCCGACGGCTTCGTTGCGTCCAACCAGCTCGTTGCCGCGCCATTCGCAGACGAAGATGCCCTCGACCGTGCCGCCTTCATCGCCGGTGCCGGCATCGAGCTTGCGATGACCCTTGAGCGGCCACGGCACGATCTCGACGCGATGATCGCGGTCGCGGGCGATCTCGCCATATCCCTTGATCGACTCATCGGTGGCACGGACCAACGGCACGTCGACGATGCGCAATCCGGCCGGGACTTTGGGATTGAGGTAGTCGAAGACGACCTGGCCCATGTCAGGCCGCCTTTCCGAGATCCTCGCCGGCCAGCGCGCGCTCGATCAGGGTCACGACATTGTCGCGGCCGAAGAGCTTGATGAAGGCGCCCATGCGCGGGCCCTGCTCGCTGCTTATACGCATCAATTTCTCCAACGCCTAAACGCCTTCTAAATATTGCTGCAACTCGGAAGACACTCTTCCAGAAATAATGTCGCGATAAGGCATTTTCACTAACTTGGACGCCACTTCTGGATTCCATGAATACAAGCCATCGCTCAAAATAAGCAGGCCATCAGTTCTTATCGCTTTAAGCACGCGCTCACCCAACTCATCCTTTAGCACGCGTGAGCTTTCGATTTTCATTTGACGTCTAGCAAGGCCGCCGTAGCCGTTAGCCCGCAGGCTTTTTACAATATTTCGAAACCGTCGGAAGGCTTCAGGAAAGATCGCACTATTTGTACTTTTCACCGCGGCATCTGCTTGAAATTTCGACCACGGGTAGTTCTCATCGCCAGGGAAGCTTACAGAGAATTCCACCTCTCCCAAGATTTCAGGAGCTTGCGTAATTTGTGTGGCATCAACTGATTCGGCAGCCAGAAAAATTGCATCTTCCTCTTTGTAATTACTTCCTCTGCGATCAATGAACCGCTCTCTTAAAACAAATTTACTTACTGCCGTCTTAAGCTCAGCGCATTCTATGGATATCGCTCCAGACATTACAAAGTCCCGATCGCTTCCGCGCCCCAACTGAACGGTACACGGCGCGTTCACAAAAACGTCCTCGATGTCGGAATTGAGCTTAAGAGTTTCTCCCAGGGAGATATCGCAAGTGAGAAAGAACTCTTTTGGCACCGCCCCGACCTTACCGATCGCAAATTCACACTCACAACTCACAAAATGCGTATTCTCAAACGCCTCCAAATTGCTGAGGCCCGCGTCCAACCGCATTTCGACGCGCACTTCTCCATCAGCGCCGGCGCGAAACGATTCATACAGCCAAGGCAGGTGGCTCAGTTTCGACTCACCATCAGCTTGATCAGACAAGAGCGCAAAGTAAAAGTCTGCAAACAAACCAGACACGGCGGTAAGATTCTGATCCAACTTGCTCAGGACCTCGTTCTCCAACTTCGCATCGCCGTTCACAAGAACATTTGCAAATGAATAGTCTCGAAATACAGCGCTAGCCCATGTGTCGCTGTCGGCCAAAAATGGATGATCGCCCATAAATCGACCAACTAGCTCTTCATATCGACCCACGAGCGATTCAGGGAGGAGTGAATTTATCGGTGCTTTGGTCCGCATAGATTTGCAAACAACTCGACTAATCTGCTCAACATCCGAATAGAGACGATCTCTCAAACCATACGGCAGAGCGACTTTGTTCTCTTCGGCATAAGCATCGAGTTGTGGCCAAGCTTGCTGCAGAAATTTTTCGCGCTCGCGCAATAGCATTTCTAAAATAATTCTTCTAAGCAAACCCACAATGTTGTCAGGTAGCGACGGCGATCCAGCACTCCATCGCTGGGCTACCGTCTGCAGATTCTCTGAGTGCTCAAGATAGGTAGCGATCGACAGCAAAACTGGCGCGTAGCCAACAAATTGGCTTACGCTAGTTTCCGCCAAAGATCTCTGAAGTGCGCCAAGAATCCCTTCAAGGGCATCCCGGAAAACAGTCCTGTGCAGAGAAGCTTGCCCAGAGCCAACACCCTTGCCGGCTAGTACAACCTTTTCGATGAAATATCGTGCTTGGTCCAAATTAAATCGATCAATCTCAACCACTAATGGCGAAATTCCTGCGTCGTCGAGATAGACCCACGCAGACTCGATAGCCTGTCGACGCCCCATGAGAACAACGGGAGCTCTTGTCGCCAGCGTCTGAGGGACTTCACCCATACTTTGGATGAATGCTCCAAATGCTTCATCACTGACCTTAATTCGCCCTTCGTCAAGCGCGTCTACAACTATCGATCGCTGGCCAGCCTGTATAGCGGTCGCAATCGGCGTTGCAACTTCATAATTCTTCCTGAAAGCTTCCGATAAAATTGCAATTAGTGGATCATTTCCGCCGACAGGATCGCTCACGGCGAGATCCCACACAGGCGCGCCCAAACGACTCGATAACTTCCTTGCCAATATTGATTTGCCCGTCGCAGCGGCAGCCACGACCAAAACAACCTGATGAGAGGCCTTGTCCCCACTTAAGTCTTTGCGCAACGAAAAATCCGGTCCTATAAAAATTCTAGGCCCTTCCTTAAAGTCTGCAAGTCCGACGTCTTGTGCCGTCGGCGGCGGAATCCTTGTTTCGGATTCGGCAATCCTGACCACTAGATCTTCAAATATTAACGCGTCTGATTGGCGCTTGGCGCCTCCAACTACACCGCGTAAGGCAGCATCGATTCGCCGAATTATTGTTTCTCGACCTGAAAGCTCGATAAACGCACCCCACCGAGGACCGCGTTGTTGACCAAGCAGAACCTCATATAACGTCTGGAACCACGTTTTCAGTTCTGACTGAGATAGATATCGTTTACCCACTTCATACACAGCTTCCTGAGTCTGCTCTGGCGAGGAGTCGCGCGGCAACTCGCGCAAAGTCTCGATGAGATCCTGTAAAGCTGGTCGCTCAGATGCCGTAGGCAGCCGGAACTTCTTCGAGGCCTTCACGAATTCCTGGTAGTAGGCCACCGCGCCGGCCAGCAGGCGGTCGAGATAGGGCGCGGTTTCCGGCGTGGCGCCCGGTACGTAGCGGCGCAGGTATTGCCAGAGCACGTCCTTGTCCTCGGTATTGGCCACGCCGGCGAGATTGAGCAGCATGCCGAAATTGACGCCCGCCGCCGAATTGGCCGGCACCGTGCCGTTGTGGATATGCCAGGCGGCGTTATCGAGAACCTTGGCCGGCTCCTCGGCCGGCAGCTTCTCGACGGCGCCGAGATAGTCGTCGATGGCGCGCGGGATGACGTCGAAATACAGACGCTTGGCGCGGCGCGGCGCCTGGTACATGAAATGAGCCAGCGATTCGGGTGGTGCATAGCGCAGCCAATCCTCGACCGAGAGGCCGTTGCCCTTGGACTTGGAGATCTTCTTGCCCTCCTCGTCGAGGAAGAGCTCGTAGTTGAAACCATCCGGCGGCGTGCCGCCCAGCACCTTGACGATCTTCGCCGAAAGATCGGCCGAAGGAATGAGATCCTTGCCGTACATTTCGTAGTCGACGCCCAGCGCCAGCCAGCGGCCGGCCCAGTCGGCCTTCCACTGCAGCTTGACGTTGCCACCGGTCACCGGCGTCTCGACCAGCGCGCCATCCTCGTCGCGATAGACGATGGTGCCGGCCTTCTCGTCGATGCGCACGACGGGCACCTGCAATACGCGGCCGGTCTTGGGCGAGACGGGCAGGAACACCGAGTACGTCGCCTGGCGTTCTTCGCCCAGCGTCGGCAGCATGACGGCCTGCACTTCGTCGTAGTGCCGCAACATCGACAGCAGCACGGCGTCGAAGCGGCCGGCCTTGTACCAGTCGGTGGCCGACTGGAATTCGTACTCGAAGCCGAAGGAATCGAGGAAGGCCTTGAGGCGCGCGTTGTTGTGCTCGCCGAAGCTCGCATGCGTGCCGAAGGGATCGGGCACCGCCGTCAGCGGCTTGCCGAGATGCTGCGCCAGCATCTCGCGGTTGGGCACGTTGTCGGGCACCTTGCGGAAGCCGTCCATGTCGTCGGAGAAGCAGAACAACCGCGCTGGCACGTCGCTCAGGCGCTGGAAGGCCTGGCGCACCATGGTCGTGCGCACGACTTCGCCGAAGGTGCCGATATGCGGCAGGCCCGAGGGACCGTAGCCGGTCTCGAGCAGCACATAGCCTTTCTCCGGCATCTTGCCGCCGATACGGGCGACGAGCTTGCGGGCTTCTTCAAAAGGCCACGCGCGCGCGGCTTCGGCTGTGGTGCGATCGATCTGTGACATGAGGCGAGCAAAGTATGGGCCACGCGCAGGTGCGTCAATCGGGCGAGCCGCCCAAAGTGCCGCAACGACATGCAGAAATCGCCTCTGTCGCTGGCCTTCGGCGGCACGCTGGCACTGGCCGCCGGCATCGGTATCGGCCGCTTTGTCTACACGCCGATCCTGCCGCGGATGGTCGAGGCGCTGCGGCTCGCCAAGAGCGAGGCCGGGCTGATCGCCTCGGCCAACTTCCTCGGTTATCTCCTGGGCGCGATCCTCGCCGCGGGGAAACATCGGCCTGACGGCGCCCGCGCGGGTCGCGCGGGTCACGACCTATGGCTCTTGACGCCATATAGAGTTATATGGCATCAGAAGCCATATGAAGGCCACGCTCACTTTTCGCCTGAAATACGAGCTGGATGACGGAGCGATCGTCGAGATGGTGATCTGGAGCCTGCCGCAGGCCGTCCCCGGCAGCCCGCACTGGTTCAAATACCGGCTCTACTTCGGCAAGGATGGAAAAAGGCTTGTCGGTTACGACAACGAGCGCGGAAAGGGCGATCATCGCCACTTCCGGGGACGCGAGCGGGACTATCGGTTTATGTCGCCAGATCGGCTGATCGCCGACTTCCTGGCCGACATCGAGGATGTGAGGAAAAAGCGATGAAGAAGCAGCGCAAAGTGCGGGTGCACGTCGAAGATCTCGCAACGGCCGGTCAACGGTTTGTCGACGCATGGAAACGCGCCGAACGGGGCGAAGCGGTCGACGAGGAACATCTCGCCTTCGAAAGCCTTGAGGGTTTGCTTGCGACGCTATCGCCCAAGCGCATCGAGCTTGTCCGCTTCGTGCGCCGCCGGCCCAACCTTTCGATTGCGGCCGTCGCCCGGGGACTGAAGCGAGACTACAAGCGCGTACACGGCGATATCCGCGCTCTCGAAGCTGCCGGCCTGCTTGAAGAAGGCGAAAATGGACTGAGCGCGCCCTTTGCCGGCGTCGACGCCCAGCTTTCTTTTTCCTGAGGCGCCCCAACGGCGCTTAATGCTTGGCCTTCCAGGTGAACGGAAACAGCTGCTGCTTGACGAAGCCCGCGGGCATGTAGTCGCCCAGCACGCCGTATTTCTCGGGGAAGCGGCGGTCGGACTTCACCGCCGTGCCGAAGATATAGTCGATGAAGGCGAAATGGGCGGCGTAGTTGCGGTCGAGCGCCTCTTTCTCCGAGCTGTGATGCCAGTGGTGAAAGTCCGGCGTCACGATCAGCCATTTGAGCGGCGCCTTGGCGAAGGCGGACGGCAAGGCGACGTTGGCGTGGTTGAAGACGGCCTGGAAGCCGACGACGACGATATAGACGTCCATCGCCTCCTTGCTGAAGCCCAGCACGTAGAGCACGCCCAGGATCGAGACACGGGTGAAGATCAGCTCGAACATATGCAGGCGCGAGCCCGCCATCCAGTCCATGTGCTCGGCGCTGTGATGCACGGCATGGAAGCGCCAGAGCAGCGGCACCTCGTGATAGGCGCGATGCGTCCAGTACTGCACCAGATCGGCCGCCAGCAGCACGAGGAAGAGCTGGGCGAAGAACGGCAAGCCGCCGATCCACTTCTGCAGCGGATCGTAGACGAGGAAGCCAAAGACCTTGTGGATGACGAAGTTCACGATCAGCAGCGCCACGCCCACCATCAGGTGATTGACGATGAAATGCGTGAAGTCGGTCTGCCAGCCGGGGCGGAAGATCGGCTGGGTCTTGTGCAGGGGGAACATCTTTTCGATCAGGATGAAGATCAGGCTCGACCCCAGCAGGTCGAGGATGAACCAGTCCAGACCGATGTACGGCGTGTCGTCGCGGAAGTCGCCGACCGGCACACGATGGCCGCCCAGCGCCACGGCCAGCAGGATCAACGCCAGCGCCGCGCCATTGAGCCAGCGATTGCGCCGGCGGATCAGGTTGGCGATGGCCATGCCGCCGGCGACCACCATGCCGACCAGCAGCACCTCGCGCAGCACGTCGACGGAATACTTCTTACGGAGCTGCGGCGTCGTCAGGTATTCGGGAAAGTGGAAGGCCAGCACCGCCAGCACCGCCAGGATGCCGAGCGCGAGTGCGATGATGCCGGTGATTTTGCCTTTGCCCTTTTCCAGCGGACCGGTCTGGTGGAAAACAGCGGTGACCCGAGGTTTCATCCCGACACTTTAGGGATTCGTCCTGTGCTATCCAAGGACATGGTTCCCGGATCCTGGCCTGCCCTTGTCGCGACCGCGCGCGGCGCGCTCTGGCGCGCGGCTGATTCGTCGTCGGGGGCCGCCAGCATCGAGCGCCTGTCCGGCCCCAACGCCGCGATGCGCGCCGCCACTACCCTGCCGCTCGCCTGCCACGTCCCCGGCGTCGCCGCCCGGCTCGGCCTCGATACACTGGTCGCGCGCGACGTGCTCGAACTCTATGCCTTCGTGCGTCCGGCGACCTTCTGCCTGCCCACCATCCGCGGCCTCTGCAGCGTCCTCGACCTGCCCCAGCCGACCACGCCGGAAGACGAAGCCGCCCGCCTGCCCGACATCGCCCGCGCCCTGCTCGACGAACTCGACGACATGGCGAGCCTCGCCTCCGCCGACTTCACCGACCTCGCCCTCGCCATGGCGCGCGGCCGCTGGGCCTGGGGCGACGAGGTGCTGGCAGCGCTGGGTCTTTCCCCGTCGGCGGCAACCCAGAAGAAACCCAGACCCGGCGCCGGTCTCGACGTCTGGCGCACCCTGCCCGCCTGGGAAGAACCGCCGCCCGCCCCCCCGCCCGGCAGCCAGCCGGTCGAGCCCACCGAGGCCCGCCAGCGCCTGGCGCAAATGATCGCCGCCGGCCCCGCCATGGCCGAGCTGCGCCCGACCCAGGCCGACTATGCCTCCGCCGCCAGCCAGGCTTTCGCCCCGCGCGAGAAGGAGGACCAGCCCCATGTCGTGCTGGTCGAGGCCGGCACCGGCGTCGGCAAGACGCTGGGCTATGTCGCGCCGGCCAGCCTGTGGGCGGAGAAGAACGGCGCCCCGGTCTGGATCGCCACCTATACCCGCAACCTGCAACGCCAGATCGATACCGAACTCGACCGCCTGCACCGCGACTCGGCGGAAAAACGCCGCCGCGTCGTCATCCGCAAAGGCCGCGAGAATTACCTCTGCCTGCTGAACTACCAGGAGGCCGTGCAGCGCGCCGGCCTGCAGCCTGAGAACGCCGTCGGCCTCGGCCTGATCGCACGCTGGGCGCTGGCCAGCCGCGACGGCGATATGATCGGCGGCGACCTGCCGGCCTGGCTGATGGATATCCTCGGCCGCACCCGCATCGCGCGCATGGCCGACCGCCGCGGCGAATGCATCTATTCGGCCTGCGAGCATTACAAGAAGTGCTTCGTCGAGCGCACCATCCGCCGCGCGCGCCAGGCCGATATCGTCATCGCCAACCATGCCCTCGTCATGGTGCAGGCGGCGATGGGCGGCCTCGACGACGCCACGCGGCCGCTGCGTTATGTCTTCGACGAAGGCCATCACCTCTTCGATGCCGCCGACGGTGCTTTCGGCGCCCACTTGAGCGGCACCGAGACCTCCGACCTGCGGCGCTGGCTGCTCGGCGCCGAAGGAAGACGCGGCAGCCGCGCGCGCGGCCTCGAACGGCGCGTGCAGGACCTGCTGAGCGAGGATGTCGAGGCGATGAATGCGCTGAAGCGCCTGCTCGACCTCGCGCAAAGGCTCCCCAACACCAACTGGCAGACGCGCGTTGCCGATGGCACGGTCAACGGACCTGCCGAGGAGTTCCTCGCCCTCGTGCGGCAACAGGTGCGCGCCCGCGCGGCGGGAGAAGATCAGGGCTACGGCCAGGAATGCGACGTGCGGCCGCTCAATCCCGGCCTGCTCGAGGCGGCCGACCAGCTGGCCGAGTTGTTCGAGAAGACGCTGATCCCCGTCCGCCGCCTGCGCACGGCGATGCGCGAGAAGCTGGAGAAGCAGGCCGACACGCTCGACTCGGGGCAGCGCGCGCGCATCGAGGGCGTGGCGCGGTCGCTGGCCAACCGCTGCGAGCTGACGCTGGAGGCCTGGTGCTCGATGCTGCGCGGCATGCACAACGACCCGGATACAGCCTTCGTCGACTGGTTCGCGATCGAGCGCAGCGAAAGGCGCGAGACCGATATCGGCATGTACCGCCACTACCTCGACCCGACCGAGCCCTTCGTCAACGCCGTGATCAAGCCCTCGCACGGCGCCATCATCACCTCGGCGACGCTGCGCGACGCGCTGGGCGTGCCGGTGGCCGCCAACGACGAGGACCCGCGCACGCTGTCGGACTGGATGGCCGCCGAAGCGCGCACCGGAACCAAGCACCTCGCGGCGCCAGCGATGCGCGCCGCCATGGCCTCGCCCTTCGACTATGCCGATGCCACGCGCGTGCTGATCGTCAACGATGTGAAGCGCGACGACCTCGACCAGGTGGCGGCGGCCTATCGCGAACTCTTCCTGGCGGCGGGCGGCGGCGCGCTCGGCCTGTTCACCGCCATCGGACGGTTGCGCGGCGTGCACCAGCGCATTGCGCCGCCACTGGAGGAAGCCGGCCTGCCGCTCTACGCCCAGCATGTCGGCGGCATGGATGCGGCAACGCTGGTCGATATCTTCCGCGCCGAGGAGCATTCCTGCCTGCTCGGCACCGATGCCGTGCGCGACGGCGTCGACGTGCCGGGCCGGTCCCTGAGACTGATCGTGTTCGACCGCGTGCCCTGGCCGCGCCCCGACATCCTCCACCGCGCCCGCAAGGCGTCGTGGAAGGCCAAGATGACCGACGGCAAGGCCGGCTCGAACAACGCCTATGACGACATGCTGGCGCGGCTGCGCCTCAAGCAGGCCTATGGCCGGCTGATCCGGCGCGCCGACGATCGCGGCGTGTTCGTGATGCTGGATTCGCGGTTGCCGACGCGGCTGCTGGGGGCGTTTCCGGCGGGGGTGTCGGTCGAGCGGGTGGGATTGGCGGAGGCGGTGGAGGGGGTGCGGGGGTTTCTGAGCGCGAACTAAGTCCGTCACCTAGTCTTGAGATATTTCCAACCGGTATGTGCCCCCAAGCATTGGTCCTGATCGCTAATGCTTGCGTTGAACACACCCTGGAAAAAAAGTCATAGTCGGCATTCAGAGCAACTGATCCGACAAGCATGTGCATGTACGCCATCGGCGCGCCGTCCAAGAGCCTGATCCGCATGTTCGGGCCGCGCGGCAATCCGCAGGCCCGCAACCTGTTCGGCGTGATCGGCTATCTGCAGAAACGCGATGGGCTGGCCCTGCGCGTGGTCAGCGAGCCGAGGAAACGGCCGGTGCGGCGCGCGGCTTGAACGACCGGCCCATCGGCCTCGATCGCCGGCATGGTCATGAAGGCTTCATTTCAGGGTCCTTCACGCCGGACGTTTCCGCCAGCCGTGCGCCTGGGTCATTTCAGATGCGTCTGCCCCACAATCCGTGGACTGTGTGGGAAAGTGGGAAGTTTTGCCTAAAACCCTTATGCCATCGGCATCGGAGGCTTCCCACCAGAGTGGGAAGTTTACGGAAGCCGGACGGGAACGGGGGCTTTTCCGGACATGGCGCGGGGACGGTTCCCCGGACAGTGACGCCGCATTAGGATGCCTGCCGATACAAAAGCCATAGGGAGGCTTCTAAAATGACCGTCACGACTCTGCCGCGCCGCCGCGCGCTGGCACTCGGCACCACTGCGATCGCCACCACCGCGCTCGCCACGCCGTTCCTCGCCTCGGGCCTCGCCCGGGCGCAGAGCGACTGGCCCAACAAGCCGGTGCGCTACATCAACGTCTTCCCGCCGGGCGGGCCGACCGACACGCTCTCGCGCATCGTCTGCGCCGAGCTCACGGAGATCACCGGCCAGCAGTTCATCGTCGAGAACAAGGCGGGCGCCGGCGGCAATGTCGGCACCGAAGCGATCGCCCGCTCGACGCCCGACGGCTACACCAACGGCCTCTACACCATCGCCTCGCAGGCGATCGCGCCGACGCTCTACAGCAAGCTCGCCTTCGACGTGAACAAGGACTTCACCGCCATCGCCATGCTGTGGTCGGTGCCCAATATGCTGATGGTGCGCCTCGACCTGCCGGTGAAGACCATCCCCGACCTGATCGCGCTGGCCAAGAAAGAGCCCGGCAAATATTCCTTCGCCTCGTCCGGCGCCGGCACGACGCCGCATATCACCGGCGAGCTCTTCAAGCAGCTGGCCGGCGTCGAGCTGCTGCACGTGCCCTACAAGGGAAGTGCTCCGGCCTATCAGGACATCCTGGCCAACCAGGTCGACATGATGTTCGACAATATCCCGGGCCCGCTAGGGCTGATGAAGGGCGGCAAGGTGCGCGGCATCGCCGTCACCTCGACCAAACGCCATCCGGCGGCGCCCGAGCTCCCGACCATCGCCGAGTACCTGCCGGGCTTCGAGATCACGTCGTGGGGCGGCCTCTGCGGTCCGGCCGGCCTGCCGCCGGCCATGGTCGAGAAATGCGCCGCACTCGCCAGGAAGGCGCTCGAGAGCAAGCGCGTGATGGCCGCCTTCGAACAGCAGGGTGCCACGGCGCTCTACTTGAGCCCGGCCGAGACCGCCGCCTATCGCGCCGCCGACGAGAAGAAATTCGCGCCGGTCATCAAGGCGTCCGGCGCCAAGGTCGAGTAAGCCCGCGCTCTCGTCCAAAAGCGTTTTCTGGACAAGGGCCAACGCCTGCGGGAAACTTTTTGTCGTCCGTCACCCGCCCCCGCGAAAGGGCGGGGACGCCAGGGAAACGCAAGCGAGGCAAGGCAATGGCTTACAAGATCATGATCATGGGCGCGTCCTACGGGTCGCTGCTCGCTTCCAAGGTATTGTTCGGCGGCCATTCGGTGCACCTGATCTGCCTGCCGGCCGAGGCCGACCTGATCAATGCCGAAGGCTTCCGCGTGCGCATGCCGATCCGCGGCCGCAAGGATCCGGTCGAGATCGATTCGCGCAAGCTGCCCGGCAAGGTGACGGCCGGCGGCACGGCCGGCGTCAATCCCGCCGACTACGACCTGATCGGCCTCGCCATGCAGGAGCCGCAATACCGCTCGCCCGGCGTGCGCGAGCTGCTCGACGCGGTGGGCAAATCCCGCGTGCCCTGCATGTCGATCATGAACATGCCGCCGCTGCCCTATGTCCGGCGCATCCCCGGTCTCGATCACGAGGCACTCAAGGCTGCCTATACCGACGCCTCGGTGTGGGACAGCTTCGATCCCGAGCGACTGACGCTGTGCAGCCCCGACCCGCAGGCGATCCGCCCGCCCGACGAGAAGGTCAATGTGCTGCAGGTGACGCTGCCGACCAACTTCAAGGTGGCGCGCTTCCAGGACGACAAGGCTACCGCGATCCTGCGCCAGCTCGAGAAGGACATCGACGCGGTGCGCTTCGACACGCCCGAGGGCAAGATCGAGCTGCCGGTCAAGCTGCGCGTCTATGACGGCATCTTCGTGCCGCTGGCCAAATGGGCGATGCTGCTGGCCGGCAACTACCGCTGCGTCACCGCCGACGGCATGCGCACCGCGCAGGAAGCGGTGCATACCGACATCGAGACCTCGCGCTCGGTCTACAATTTCGTCTACGACCTCAGCGTCAGCCTCGGCGCACCGCCGGCCGACCTGGTGCCCTTCGAGAAATACGCCGCCGCCGCCCAGAGCCTGATCCGGCCCGCGTCGGCGGCGCGCGCGCTGTCCAACGGCGTGCCCAATATCGAGCGCGCCGACAAGCTGGTGCAGCTCATCGCCCGGCAGAAGGGCCTCAGCCATCCGGTGATCGATGCCGGCGTCGCCCTGGTCGACAAGCGGCTCGAGGCCAACCGCAAGAAGGCCGCGGCGGCGTAACGGGAGGCGTCTAGCGGCTGAAGATCTCGCTGATGCGCTTGAAGAAGTCGCTGTGCTCCATCTGGGCCTTCATCGACTCAGGTATCTTGAGGTCGCCGACATAGAGAGCATAGAGCGCGGCTCCGAGAGCCATTCCTAATACAAAGCGCATGCGAACTCTCCGTGGCCCAACTCTTCCTGGCAAGGCGGCCAGTCTAGCGGCGAAGCGGTGCCGAATTAGGGCGCGGGCTCGGCCTTTGCGAGAACGCCGCCCGGACATGGTCGGCGAGGTCGCGGGCGGCCGGGCTGAGGCGCGGCGGGGCGTAGAGGTTGATGCGGAACTCGGGCAGCGCGGGCAGCCGCGCATCCTTGCCCAAAATCTCGAAGCGCTCGGGCACGGAGGAGCGCAGCAGCGGCGCCACGGCGAGGCCCGCTTCGAGGGCGGCATAGACCGGCTCCATGCGGCTCACCTCGCTGACGGCGCGCCAGTCGCGGCGGGCGCGGCCCAGCGCCTCGACGGCGACGGGGCGGAAGGTGCAGGTCTTGGCGCCCAGCGACACCGGCAGCGGGTCCTTGGTGTGCGCGTCGCCACCCGGCACGCCGACCCAGACGAGGCGGTCGGTGCGCAGCGTCTCGCCATGACGGCCGCAATCGGTCTCGGTGGTGACGGCGAGATCGACGCCGCCCGACTTCAGCTGCTCGCGCACCACGGCCGAATCCTCGCAGACGAGACTGACGCGCACGCGCGGCTGGGCCTTGGCGAAGCGGCGCAGGATGGCGGGCACGAAGCTCGAAACGATGTCGTAGGGCACGCCGAAGCGCACCTCGCCCTCGAAGGCGGGCGTCCGCATCGACGACCAGACCTCGTCGTTCATCGCCAGCAGCCGCTGCGCCTGCCCCAGCAACCGTTCGCCCGCCGGCGCCAGCACAAGGCGACGGCCCGAGCGCTCGAAGAGCTTGCAGTCGAGCGCCTCCTCCAGCCGCTTGATCTGCTGGCTGACGGCGGCCTGCGACAGCCCCAGCGCCGGGGCTGCCCGCGTGATGCCGCCCACATCGACGACGGCGAGGAAGGCGCGGATCAGGGCAATGTCGAGGTCGTGGCGCATGGCCATAAGCATACCTGAACGATCGGTTCAGAAACATTCGATATTCTTATGTGAGCACCGCGCCTAATTTGGTCGCATGAACACCTTTACCGGCCTCTGGCTGCCGCTCATCACGCCGTTCAAGGACGGTACGGTCGACTTCGCGAGCTACGCAAAGCTCGTCGAGCATTACATCGGTCTGGGCGTCGATGGCCTCGTGCCGCTGGGCACCACTAGCGAAGGCCCGGTGCTCGACGATGACGAGACCGAGGCGCTGGTCGAGGCGACGCTCAGCGCCGCACGCGGGCGCGTACCGGTGATGGCGGGCGTCGGCGGCAATGCCACGCACAAGGTCGCCAGGATGCTGAAGCGGCTGGAGCGCCATCCGCTGGCCGCCTTCCTTTCGGTGTGTCCCTATTACAACCGGCCGAGCCAAGACGGCTTGATCCAGCATTTCACGCGCCTCGCCGAAACCACCGCGCACGACATCCTGATCTACAACATTCCCTATCGCACGGCGGTCAATCTCTCCAACGACTCGCTGCTCGAACTCGCCGCGCTGCGCAACATTGTGGGCGTGAAGGACAGTTCCGGCTCGGTCGCGCAGTCGCTCGAGCTGCTGGCGAGGAAGCCCGCCGATTTCTCCGTGCTGACCGGCGAGGACGAACTCTTCTTCACCATGCTGGCCAGTGGCGCCGACGGCGGCATCCTGGCCGCCAGCCATCTCATGACCGCGGGCTTTATCACTGTGAGGGATCGCTTCGCCGCCAACGACGTGGCCGGCGCCCGCCACGCCTGGGCGCCGCTCAAGGCCTTCGTGCCGCTGCTCTTCGCCGAGGCCAATCCGATGCCGATCAAATACTGCCTGTGGCGGCAAGGTCTCATCTCTTCGCCCGAATGCCGCCTGCCGCTGACCAGGATTTCAGACGGCCTGGCGCGGCGCCTCGATGCGGCGCTTGCGCCCGCTCTTGCCGCCTAGAGGGCGCTTGCGCCCGCTTTTGCCACCTAGCGTCGCGTCGCCAACAGGTCGCGGATCTCGACCAGCAGCTCTTCCTCGCGCGAGGGCTTGGGCGGCGCCGGCGGCGGTGCAGCGGCTTCTTCCTTGCGGCTGGCGCGGTTGATCGCCTGGATCACCAGAAAAAGCACCCAGGCGATGATGATGAAATTCACCGCCACCGTCAGGAAGGCGCCGTAGCCCAGCGTGGCGCCGGCCTTCTTGGCGGCTTCGTAGGTCGGTGCTGCGCGTGCGGCCTCATTGAGGCCGATGAAGTAGTTGGTGAAGTCGAGGCCGCCGAAGATGCGGCCGATGATCGGCATGAAGATGTCGTCGACCAGCGAGCCCACGATCTTGCCGAAGGACGCGCCGATGACGACGCCGATCGCGAGATCGACGACGTTGCCACGCATGGCGAATTTCTTGAACTCCTGAAGCATCCCGTCTCCTTTTTAGCCGATCCGAAGCCAGACCAGCACCAGCGACACGGTAATGACCGAAACCGCCGTCGTCAGCAGCACAGCGGCGGTATTCTTCTCCACCGAGATCTCGAACTGCTTGGCCAGCACGAAGGCATTGGCCGCCGTCGGCAGCGCCGCCATCAGGATGGCGACCTTGCCCGGCACGGATTGAATGTCGACGAACGAGGGCAGCACGATCACCGCCAGCGCCGGCTGCAGCAGCATCTTCACCAACGTGGCAAGGCCCGCTTCGGCCAAGCCGCTCTTGATCGACTTGTCGGAGAGGAAGAGGCCGATGGCGAAGAGCGCGCAGGGCGCGGCAGCAGCACCCAGCAGCTCGATCCACTTTTCGACCGGGCCGGGCACCGGCAGGCCGACCGCCGAATAGGCGATGCCGAGCGCGATCGAGACCGGCAGCGGATTGCGCGCGACGTTGAAGGCGGCCTTGAAGAAGGTGCGCACGGGGCCATGGCCGGCGGCGACTTCGAGTTCGATCAGCATGACGCCGAAGACCATCGAGATGATGGCCGTCACGATTACCGTCAGCATGGCAGGCGGCAGGCCCTCCTGGCCGAAGGCGGCGATGCAGAGCGGCACACCCATGTAGCCGACATTGCCCCAGGAGGCGGCGATGCCCTGCAGGCTCATCGAGGCCAGCCCGCCGCGTGAGACAATGCGCGTGGTCAGCATGCCGACGGCGAAGGTGAGGATCACGACCAGGGTGAAGCCCGCCAGCAGGCCGGGGTTGAAGACGGCGCGGACCGGCGTGCGCGCCAGGGTGCCGAAGAACAGCACCGGCAGGGCGAAATAGCTGACGAAGGCGTTGAGCGCCGCCGTGGCGTCGCCGCCCAGGATGCGCCAGCGCCCGGCCAGATAGCCCGCCAGAATGACGCCGAAGATGGGAAACGCGACGAGGAGGATGGCTTGCAAAAGAAGTTCCGTTTTTCAGCTAGCGTGATGCATTAGGAATTTGACATAAGATACTAAAATACAATAGGTTTTCGCCTCACAATTAGGGCCGCGCCATCCCTCTCCCCCAGCAAGCGGCCCAGGAGAATAACATGCGCGCAGTCCTAGCCAGCCTCGCCGCCGTCGCCGCGATGGCCTTCGCCGCCCCGTCCTTCGCCCAGACCGACCCGGTCGAGACCCCGGCCGCCAAGCCCAAGCCCGGCACCACCGCCTATTGCAACAAGATGAAGAGCGCCGACGCCAAGGCCTCCTGCCTAAAGCGCATCCAGACCGCCAAGGCCGCGCCGGCCGCCACCCCGGCTCCGGCGACACCGAAAGCCAAGAAGGCCGGCCACAAGCCTGCCCCGGCCGCCACCGCCCCGCGTCCCGACTCGACCGCGCAGGTCCCGGCGACGGCGATGCCGCCGGCCAGCAGCACCGTGAACGTGCCGCCGCTGCCGCAAAAAACGATTTGATCTCAACCGCATAGCGGTTGAGATCGGTGGGCGGCAGGCGCTGTAATCAGCGCCGGGAGCCCACACGGCAGTAACAAAGACAAGAACCGCGCCGCTACGCTAGTCTCGCTCTCCCAAAAGGGAGAGCGATATGACGAGTTCCGCCAGCCTCATCTCGACCGACGATCTCGCGCGGCGCCTCGGCGCGCCGGCGTTGCGGGTCTTCGACTGCACCATGTATCTGCGGCCGCGCACGGACGGGCCGGGCTACATCTCCGAGAACGGCCACGCCAATTACGACAAGGGTCATATCCCCGGGGCCGCCTATCTCGATCTCTCGGCCGATCTCTCCGACACCTCGTCATCGTTGCGCTACACGCTGCCGCCGCTCGAAGCCCTGGCCAGGACCTTCGCCGCAAAGGGCATCGGGCACGGCACGCATGTCGTGCTCTACAGCCACGCCACGCCGACCTGGGCGACGCGCGTCTGGTGGATGCTTCGCGCCGTCGGTTTCGACGACGTCTCCATCCTCGATGGCGGCCTCGACAAGTGGAAGGCGGAAAGTCGCCCGCTGGAGACGAAAGCGACCGTGCATCCGCCGGCCACACTCAGCCTGCGCGCCCGACCCGAAGTCTTCGTCGACAAGACCGACATGAAGTCGGCCATCGGCAAGATAGAGGTGCTGTCGCTGAACGCCCTCAGCCACGACCAGCACAAGGGCGTGGGCGGTGTGGCCTATGGCCGGGCCGGCCGCATTGCCGGTTCGGCCTGCGTGCCGGCGGCCAGCCTGTTCGGTCCCGACAAGACCCTGAAGCCGATCGCCGAACTGCGCGCCGCCTTCGAGGCGGTCGGTGCGGCGCAGGACAAGGACAAGCGCATCCTGTGCTATTGCGGCGGCGGGATCGCTGCCACCGTCGATGCCTTCGTGCTGACGGCGATGCTGGGCCACCGCAACGTGGCGGTCTACGACAACTCGATGCAGGAATGGGCGAACGACCCCAAACTGCCGATGGAAACCGGTTGAGGAGGAAGAAACGTGGCTGCCTATATCATCGTCGAGGTCGAGACGACCGACGAGACCCTGATGGCCGAATACCGCACGCATACGCCCGGCGCCGTCGCCAAGTTCGGCGGCAAGTTCATCGTGCGCGGCGGCAAGACACGCACGCTGGAAGGCGGCTGGACGCCCTCGCGCGTCGTCGTGCTGGAATTCCCGACCTATGCCAAGGCCGAGGAGTTCTACGATTCGGAGCACTACAAGCCGATCCTGGCGATGCGGCTCAAGGCCGGTAAATCCAAGGTGATCCTGGTCGACGGCTACGGTGGCTGAAGCCACGGCGGCGTATCGCGCTGTCGGCACGCTCTACAATGCGCTGATGACGGCGCTCGTGCTGGGCCTCGTCTCGCGGCGCGGCACCGAGACCGCGCGCGAGTACCTGTTCCGCCACTTCCGTCGCCAGCATCTGGAAAAATTCCTGCCCGGTCTGCACAAGCTTGGCCTCGCCGACGAGCCCGATGCCTGCGCCTGCGCGCTCTATCACTATCACTCCAACGCGCTGGGCGGCGTGAAGACGGGTTATCTGCGCGAGAGCGACAAGAAGGCCTGGGTGCGCTACCCGCCGCCGCGCTGGATCTGGAAGGGCACGGCGATCGCGGCCATCGCGCATGATGTCTCGGCCGCCATGCTGCACGGCTGGCATGGCCATAACGGCGTATCGCTGGGCAATCCCGGCCTCGGATTCGTTTGCACCGGCATGACGGTCGACGGCAAGCCGGGCCTCGAAGGATATTACTTCGACTATGGCCGGCCGCTTATCGAATCCGAGCGCGTGCGCTTCGCCTATGATGAAGAGATGCCGCGCATCGACTGGAGCACGCAGCCCAAGCTCGAGACCGCAAACTGGCCGGAAGAGCGCCGCCTGCGCACCTTCCGCTCCTACGCCATGTCCTATGTGCAGACGATGCTGCCGGTGTTGCAGGGCCTGCTCGGCCCGGCCGATGCGCGGCTCGAAATGGGCCGCGTCGCCCGCCTCGTCGGGTTGCAGTTCCACGAGGAAACCGCGCGCGAGCTCGACCTGCCGACCGATGTCGAGCGTGGCGACTTTCAAAGCGCGCGAGACTTCGCGCGCTGGCTCTCGGCGATCCTCGAGGCCCATGGCGAAGAGATCGAGACGGTCGAGAGCGGCGATGCCGTGACCGTGAGCCTCACCGGCTGGAAGCTCGTCCGCGAACTGACGCTCGCCGATCCCCTGCTCGCCTTCGACGGCTGGAACGATCTCTGGCTGGGCGCGGTGGCCGCGCACGACCGCTTCCTGAAGGTCGAAAACACGCGCGCCTGCGACGAACGCGGCTGGACCGCTAGCTGGCGTATATCGCCTCGGCCAGCCTGATCGCGCCGAGGTAGCCTGCCGGCAGAATCCGGCCGTCGACGATGTCGCCGTCGAGTTCGTCGAGCGGCACCCAGCAGATGCCTTCGTGCTCGTTGCTGAGGGTCACGTCGACGCTGCCGGTCGGCTCGATGACGAAGGAGAAGATGCGCACGAATTGCTGCGGCAGCACCTCGAACAGGTACTCTTCCAGCTCGGCGCCGACCATGACCTCGATGCCGGTCTCCTCCCAGGTCTCGCGGCGCAAGGCCACGCGGTAGTCCTCGCCCGCCTCCGGCCGCCCACCCGGCAGGTCCCATTCGCCGCGCTCGTTGCCCAGCAGCAGCACACGGCCTTCGTGCAGCAGCACGCCCTTGATGGAGACGACTTCACTCATGCGCCGATCATAACGCAAAGAAGAAGGGCCGGGGATTGCTCCCCGGCCCTTCCTTATCTCTTAACTGACAGCCGGACTTGGAAGTCCATGCCGCCCATTCCGCCGTCGCCGCCCGGAGGCATGCCCATCGGCGACTTCTTCTCGGGGCGCTCGGCGACCATGGCTTCGGTCGTGACGAGCAGGCCGGCCACCGAGGCGGCGTCCTGCAGCGCGGTACGAACGACCTTCACCGGATCGATGATGCCAGCCTTGATCATGTCGACATATTCACCCTTCTGGGCGTCGAAGCCGAAGTTGGGGTCCTTCTGCTCGAGCATCTTGCCGGCGATGACGGCGCCGTCGAAGCCGGCATTCTCGGCGATCTGGCGAACGGGCGCCTGCAGCGCGCGACGCACGATCTCGATGCCGACCTTCTGGTCGTCGTTGCTGGTGCGGATCTTGTCGAGAGCACGGATCGAGTAGAGCAGAGCCGCGCCACCGCCGGCGACAACACCCTCTTCGACGGCCGCCTTCGTGGCGTGCATGGCGTCGTCAACGCGGTCCTTCTTTTCCTTCACTTCGATCTCGGTGGCGCCGCCGACCTTGATTATCGCGACACCGCCCGCGAGCTTGGCCAGGCGCTCCTGGAGCTTCTCACGGTCGTAGTCCGAAGTGGTCTCATCGATCTGCGCGCGGATCTGGGTGATGCGGGCCTGGAGGTCCGCCTTCTTGCCCGAGCCGTCGACGATCGTGGTGTTTTCCTTCTCGACGATGACCTTCTTGGCCTTGCCGAGCATGTCGAGCGTGACGTTCTCGAGTTTGATGCCGAGGTCCTCGGAGATCAGCTGGCCACCGGTCAGGATCGCCATGTCTTCCAGCATCGCCTTGCGGCGATCGCCGAAGCCCGGCGCCTTGACGGCGGCGATCTTGAGGCCGCCGCGCAGCTTGTTCACGACAAGGGTCGCCAGGGCTTCGCCCTCGACGTCCTCGGCGATGATCAGCAGCGGCTTGCCCGACTGCACGACCGACTCGAGAACCGGCAGCATCGCCTGCAGACCCGAGAGCTTCTTCTCGAACAGCAGGATGTAGGGCTGGTCGAGCTCGGCGATCATCTTGTCGGCGTTGGTGATGAAATAGGGCGAGAGATAGCCGCGGTCGAACTGCATGCCCTCGACGACGTCGAGTTCGGTCTCGAGGCTCTTGGCCTCTTCCACCGTGATCACGCCTTCGTTGCCGACGCGCTTCATCGCCTCGGCGATCATC
>JBBRFD010000043.1:0-29315 GCA_038224985.1 Reyranellales bacterium | reverse complement strand
CAGGCGGCGGGCCTGCTGCTGCGGCAGGGCACGATCGTCGATGCGACGATCATCGCGGCGCCGAGTTCGACGAAGAACAGCACGGGCGAGCGAGACCCCGAGATGCACCAGACCAAGAAGGGTAACCAGTGGTACTTCGGCATGAAGGCCCATGTCGGGGTCGATGCCGAGAGCGGCTTGGTGCACAGCGTGGTCGGCACGCCGGCCAACGTCGCCGATGTGACGCAGGCGCACGATCTGCTGCACGGCGACGAGACGGTGGCGTTCGGTGATGCCGGCTATACCGGCGTCGAGCAACGACCTGAGCGCCGACGGCGCGTCGAGTGGCATGTGGCGATGAAGGCGGGCAGGCGCCGGGCGCTGCGCGATACGAAGGCGGGTCGGCTGCGTGAACGGATCGAACATCTCAAGGCGCAGGTGCGCGCCCGAGGCGAGCACGCCTTCCGGGTGATCAAGCGCCAGTTCGGCTACGTCCAGGTCCGCTACCGGGGGCTGGCCAAGAACACGGCCCAGCTGCACACGCTGTTTGCGTTGGCGAATATCTGGATGGTGCGTCGGCGGCTGCTGGTAACAGGATAGGTGCGTCCGAAGGGCGGCGAGACAGCGAGAACGCCGCCACGCCACGGCGAATCTGCGGCTTCAGGAGCCCTCGTGCCGATGCCCGAATGAAAATGAGCTGACTACGCGAGCAAGAGCCGGACGCCCCTGTCGATGGCTGACTTGGTCAGACCTTCCATAGGTAACATTCGAATTATATATTAGACGGATAGCACACGCGAGCCGATCATTCCCGTCATGCAGACATTTCCCGCTGTTTCCGAAACCGGCGATCCGCTCCTGCTGACGCCCGGCCCCCTCACCACCTCGGCCAGCGTCAAGCAGGCCATGGTCCACGACTGGGGCTCGCGCGACGCGGGCTTCATCGCCATCAACAAGATGGTGCTGGAGAAGATCGCCGAACTCGCCGGCGCCGTGGGCACCCACGTCACCGTGCCCGTACAGGGCTCCGGCACCTTCGCCGTCGAAGCCATGATCACGAGCTTCGTGCCAAAGACCGGCAAGCTCCTCGTGCTGATCAACGGTGCCTATGGCGCGCGGGCCAAGAAGATCGCCGAGATCGCCGGTCGCGCCGTTGCCGTCTACGAGACCGCCGAGGACACGCCGCCGGATCTCGGCAGGCTCGAGCAGATATTGGTCGCGGACAAGGCCATCACCCATGTGTTCGCCGTCCATTGCGAGACGACCTCGGGCATCCTAAATCCGATCCAGGAGATCGCCGAGCTGGTGGCCAAGCAGGGCCGCCGCCTGTTGGTCGATTCCATGTCGGCTTTCGGCGCCATCGAGATCGACGCCCGCAAGGTGCCTTACGATGCGCTGGCTTCGTCCTCCAACAAGTGCCTCGAAGGTGTGCCGGGCCTGGGCTTCGTGGTCTGCCGCAAGGCCGCGATCGCCGAGTGCAAGGGCAACGCCACCACCCTCGTGCTCGATCTCTTCGATCAGGCCGAGGGCTTCGCCAAGACCGGCCAGTACCGCTTCACGCCGCCGATCCATGTCATCGTAGCCCTGGGCAAGGCGATCGAGGAGCATGCGGAAGAGGGCGGCGTCGCCGGACGCGGCAAACGCTACCGCGAAAATGCCAAGGTGCTGATCGACGGCATGCGCGCCATGGGCTTTCGCACCTTGTTGGCGGAAAAGCAGCAGGCCCCGATCATCATCACCTTCCACATGCCGACCGATCCCAAGTTCGTCTTCCAGAGTTTCTATGACGGGCTCAAGGATCGCGGCTATGTGATCTATCCGGGCAAGCTCACGGTGGCCGATTCCTTCCGCATGGGCTGCATCGGCCGTCTTTACCCCGAGCACATGAAGGGCGCACTCGCTGCCGTGCGCGCGGTCCTCGACGAATTGCGCGTCTCCAACGGCGGCCCGGCTCTCGCGGCCGAGTAAGGAACAAGACATGGCACTCGATAGCATGAACACCGACAGCCGCGAGATCGCCGTCAACGGCCGCAGCTACCGTCTCCCCAAGCAGCCCGTCGTCGTGGTTTGTGTCGATGGCTCCGAGCCCGGCTATATCGAGGCCGCCGTCGAGGCCGGCCGTGCGCCGTGGTTCGCCAAGGTACTGAAAGAGGGAACGAGCCTGGTCGGCGACTGCGTCGTGCCGAGCTTCACTAACCCCAACAACCTTTCCATCGTCACCGGCCAACCGCCCGCCGTGCATGGCATTTGCGGCAACTACTTTCTCGATCCCGACACCGGGAAAGAGGTGATGATGAACGATCCCAAGTTCCTGCGCGTCGAGACGCTGTTTCCGGTGTTCCAGCGCGCCGGCCTGCGCATTGCCGTCGTCACCGCCAAGGACAAGCTGCGCGGCTTGCTGGGCAAGGGCCTGACCCTGGCGCCCGGCAAGGCCTGCAGCTTCTCCTCGGAGAAATCCGACAAGGCGAGCCTTGCCGAGAACGGCATCGAGAACGTCAATGCTCTGGTCGGCATGGACGTGCCGGATGTCTACAGCGCTGGCTTGTCGGAATTCGTCTTCGCCGCCGGCGTCAAGCTGATGGAATGCGACCGGCCGGAGATCATGTATCTCTCGACCACCGATTATATCCAGCACAAGCACGCGCCGGGTACGCCGATGGCCAACGAATTCTACTCGATGATGGACGGCTACCTGGCCAAGCTCGATTTAATGGGCTGCACCATCGTCGTCACCGCCGACCATGGCATGAACGCGAAGTTCGGCAAGGACGGCCAGCCCGACGTCATCTACCTGCAGGACGTCTTCGACAAATGGCTGGGCGTGGCCAAGGCCCGCGTCATCCTGCCGATCACCGATCCCTATGTCGTCCATCACGGCGCGCTGGGCTCCTTCGCCGTCGTCTATCTGCCCGAAGGCATCTCGCATTCGGAGATGGCCGCCAAGCTGAAGTCGCTGCCCGGCATCGAGGCGGCGCTGACCAAGGAAGAGGCGGCGGAGCGCTATGAGCTGCCGGCCGACCGTCTGGGCGATCTCATTGTCGTGTCGACCAAACACAAGGTGCTGGGCACCTCGGCGGCGCGCCATGACCTGTCGGGCCTGACCGAGCCGCTGCGCAGCCATGGCGGCGTGTCGGAGCAGCGGGTACCGGTGATCTGCAACCGCAAGCTCGCCAATGGCACGGCCTCGCGCCGCTGGCGCAACTTCGACGCCTTCGACATCGCCCTCAACCTCGTCGCCTGAGAGATCATCGCAATGGATACCGCCATCCGCCCCGACTCGGACGTCAGGCACGAATACCTCCGCATCGCCGGCAAGAAGGTCGAGACCGGCGCGCGCCTCGAAGTGCGCTTCCCCTGGGACAACCGCCTCGTCGGCACGGTGCCGCGCGCCACGCCGGAGCTGGTGGCCCAGGCCTTCCAGATCGCCCACGACTACAAGCCGAAGCTGACGCGCTACCAGCGCCAGAAAATCCTGCTCAAGACGGCCGACCTACTGGTCTCGCGCAAGGAAGAGCTGTCGCGCCTGATCACGCTGGAATCAGGCCTCTGTCTCAAGGATTCACTCTACGAAGTCGGCCGCGCCTACGACGTCTTCACCTTCGCGGGCCAGCTCTGCCTGCACGACGACGGCCAGACCTTCTCCTGCGATCTCACTCCGCACGGCAAGACGCGCAAGATCTTCACTCTGCGCCAGCCGCTGAATGCCATCTCGGCGATCACGCCCTTCAACCATCCGCTCAACATGGTGGCGCACAAGCTGGCGCCGGCTTTCGCCACCAACAACTGCGTCGTGCTGAAGCCGACCGAGCTGACGCCGCTGACGGCGCTGTTCCTGGCCGACACGCTCTACGAGGCCGGCCTGCCGCCTGAGATGCTCTCGGTTATCACTGGTAACCCCAGCGACATCGGCGATGCCATGATCATCGATCCGCGGGCCGATCTCGTGACCTTCACTGGCTCAGTCCGCGTCGGCAAATACATCGCCGAGAAGGCGGGCTACAAGCGCATCGTGTTGGAACTGGGCGGCAACGACCCGCTGATCGTCATGGAAGACGCCGACCTCGAGAAGGCGGCCGAGCTGGCCGTTGCCGGCGCCACCAAAAACTCGGGCCAGCGCTGTACCGCCGTGAAACGCATCATCGTGGTCGATAAGGTGGCCGACGATTTCGTCCAGCTCGTGCTGGCCAAAGCGAAGAAGCTCAGGGTCGGCGACCCGCTCGATCCCGAGACCGATGTTGGCACCGTGATCCACGAACGCGCCGCCATGCAGTTCCAGAACCGCGTCAGCGACGCCGTCGCCAACCACGGCGCCAAGCTGCTCCACGGAAACGACCGCCGCGGCGCGCTCTTCCCGCCCACCGTCATCGACCACGTCGATCCGACCTGCGAGCTGGTCAGGGAGGAAACCTTCGGCCCGGCCATCCCGATCATCCGGGTCAAGGACATCAGCCACGCTATCCAGGTGTCCAACGGCACGGCCTATGGGCTGTCCTCGGGCGTCTGCACCGACAACCTCAACTACATCACCCGCTTCGTCGACGAGCTGCAGGTCGGCACGGTGAACATCTGGGAAGTGCCGGGCTACCGCATCGAAATGTCGCCCTTTGGCGGCATCAAGGATTCGGGCCTCGGCTACAAGGAAGGCGTGCTGGAAGCCATGAAGAGCTTCACCAACGTCAAGACCTGGTCGCTGCCTTGGCCTGGCTGAGATTGGACACAATCTATTGTTTTGATTGAATATTATAAAGATCAGAACAAGGAGACGGGCCATGGCCGAGAGCAAAACCGCCGAGAGCAAAACCTATTACGGCGCCTGCCACTGCGGCGCTGTCGCCTTCAGCGTCGATCTCGATCTGGCGGGCGCGCTCAAGTGCAACTGCTCGATCTGCAGCAAGCTCGGCGCGGTCTGGGCCTTCGCGCCCAAGTCGAAGTTCAAGCTCAAGACCGCCGAGGCCAAGCTGGGCGACTACCAGTTCGGCAAGAAGCACCTGCATCACCGCTTCTGCCCATCCTGTGGCGTCGAGAGCTATGCCGAAGGTGTGGCGCCGGACGGCACGGCGACCGTCGGCATCAATCTTCGTTGCCTCGACGGGGTCGACGTGGACAAACTCTCGCCGCGTGCCCACGACGGGCGCAGTGCATGAGAATTAGAGCGGGGGAAACATGAGCGTCAGTCAGGCGGATAAAGCCAAGAAGTTGCGCGCGCTGCACGAGGCGCCGGGTGCCTTCATCATTGCCAACCCCTGGGACGCCGGTTCGGCCCGTGTGTTGGCCGGTGTCGGCTTCCAGGCGCTGGCGACCTCGAGCGGTGCCAAGGCCGGCGTGCTGGGCACGCGCGACGGAAGGGTGACGCGCGAGCAGTCGCTGGCCAATGCCAAAGCGATTGCCGAGGCGGTCGACCTGCCGGTGATCGGCGATCTCGAAAAAGGCTTCGGCGATTCACCCGAGGACGCGGCGGAGACCATCCGTCAGGCGGCGGGCGTCGGCCTGGTCGGCGGCTCGATCGAGGATGCCACCGGCAACAAGGACGCGCCGCTCTACGACATTGGCAAGGCAGCCGAGCGCGTGGCGGCAGCGGTGAAGGCTGCCCGCGCATTGCCGTTCCCCTTCGTGCTGACGGCGCGTGCCGAGGGCTTCCTGCGCGGCAAGGCCGATCTCGACGACGTCATCAAGCGCCTGCAGGCTTTCGAGGCCGCCGGCGCCGACGTGCTCTTCGCGCCGGGTCTGCCAGATCTTGCCGCCGTGAAGAAGGTTACGGGCTCGCTCAAGAAGCCGTTCAACTTCATGGTCGGTATTCGGGGCAAGTCCTTCAGCAAGCCGGAACTCGAAGCCGCTGGCGTCAAGCGCATCAGCCTTGCCACCTCGCTGTATCGCGCGGCCATGACCGGCCTGCTCGACGCAGCCAAGGAAGCGCAGGATAAGGGCACCTTCACCTATCTCGATCGCACGATCTCGACGCCGGACTTTAATGCGTTCATGAAAGAGTGATGGATACGCATTTCGTCGTCCTGATCGTCGGCGCCGGCCTGTCTGGCATCGGCGCGGCCTGGCACCTGCAGAAGGATTGCCCGGGCAGGCGCTATGCCATCCTCGAAGGCCGCGAGACGAGCGGCGGCACCTGGGATCTCTTCCGCTATCCCGGCGTGCGTTCGGATTCGGACATGTTCACGCTGGGCTATGCCTTCAAGCCCTGGAAAGAGGCCAAGGCGATCGCCGACGGGCCGTCGATCCTGAGCTATATCCGCGAAACCGCGCGCGAGGGCGGGATAGAGAGCCATATCCGCTACGGCCATCGCGCCATTGCCGCTTCGTGGTCGACGGTGGAGGCCAAGTGGACCGTCGAGGTCGAGCGTAGCCCGTCGAGTGAGCCTGTGATCTTCACCTGCAATTTCCTGTGGATGTGCAGCGGCTATTACAACTACGAGGCTGGCTATACGCCGGTCTTCCCCGGCGCCGAACGCTTCAAGGGCCGGGTCGTTCATCCGCAGAAATGGACCGACGACATCGACCATGCCGGCAAGAAGGTCGTCGTCATCGGCAGCGGCGCCACGGCGGTCACGGTTGTGCCGTCGATGGCCGAGACCGCTGAGCATGTCACCATGTTGCAGCGTTCGCCGACCTATGTCGTGGCGCGGCCGGCCAAGGACGCCATCGCCGATCGGCTGCGCCGGCGCCTGCCGATGAAGCTCGCCTATGCGCTGACGCGCTGGAAGAACGTGCTGCTCGGGATGTATTTTTACCAGCTCTGCAAGCGCAAGCCCGAGAAGGTGAAGAACCTTATCTTGGGCGGCGTGCGCCAGATGCTGGGCCCGGATTTCGACATCGGCACCCATTTCACGCCCAGCTACAAGCCGTGGGATCAGCGGCTTTGCCTCGTGCCCGACGCCGATCTCTTTCGCGCCATCCGCCGCAAGAAGGTGTCGGTCGTTACCGACGAGATCGAGACCTTCACCGAGACCGGTATCAGGCTGAAATCCGGAACTGAATTGCCGGCCGACCTGATCGTGACGGCGACCGGCCTGTCGCTGCAGGTGTTGGGCGGCATGAAGGTCGTCGTCGACGGCAAGGTGGCGGAGCCGGCCGAAATGCTCACTTACAAGGGCATGATGTACAGCGACGTGCCCAATTTCGCCGTCGTCACCGGCTACACCAACGCGTCGTGGACGCTGAAGGCCGATCTGGTCTGCGAATATGTCTGCCGGCTGCTCAACTACATGCAGCGCAAAGGCTTCCGCCAGTGCACGCCGCGCATCGACGATCCGGCGATGGCGCGGCTGCCCTGGGTCGATTTTTCTTCCGGTTATATCCAGCGCGCCGTCGACAAGATGCCCAAGCAGGGGGCCAAGAGCCCCTGGCGCTTGCGCCAGAACTACGCGCTCGACCTCATCGGCCTGCGCTTCGGCTCGGTGCGCGACAAGGCGATGGTCTTCTCCAATCGCATCGCGTGATGACGCCGGCGCCGTGAAGTTCCATCGATGCTTCGCGGTTATTCTGCTGTTGCTTTTGGCAAGGCATGGCAATGCCCAGGATGTTGCGCAATCGGTCGTCGCCGGAATCGAGGCGTATAATCGGGGCGATGTTGCTACGGCCTACCGGCTTCTCAAGGCGGCTGCCGATGATGGCGATTCGGATGCCCAGGTGAACCTCGGGTACCTCTATGCCTGCGGGCAGGGTGTAGCCGAAAATCAGCCGGAGGCGTTTCGGCTTTATCTATCGTCTGCGAAGCAGGGCAATGCCGAGGGTATGAATGCCGTGGGATTCAAGTACCGATACGGCACCGGCATCAAGCGCGACGTCGGCCAGGCGGTGCATTGGTTTTGTGGGGCGGCCGTATCCGGCGATCCGCGCGGCCTCAATAATCTCGGCATTCTCTATCTCGAAGGCACCGGCGTGGAGCGCGATATCGGCGAGGCGCGCCGACTCTGGAAGCAGGCAGCAGAGCGCGGCAATCCCAACGCCATGCAGAACCTGGGACAATCGCTGCTCGGTCCCGACGAGCCGACGGACAGGAATGAGGGAGCGAGATGGCTCATCGCTTCCGCCCATCTCGGCAACGGCAATGCCCAGCGTATCCTGAGGCAGTTGGGCTATCGAGATTCCCTGCCGCCGGTCGTCGAGACACAGCTCGAGATGCGGCGAGCCCTGAAGGATTTGCCGCCCGGCAAGGCCCGCGATTGCGGTTTCCTGGTTTCGTGATCAGGTGAACGAAAGGGTGACCGATCCGAAGGGCCCGAAGTCGGCGAGGTAATCCTCGCCCGGCTTGGGCGCGAGCATTCCGGTCAGGGTGCCGGTACTCACCATCTGGCCAGCCTTCAATCCGATGCCTGTGCGAGAGAGTTCGTTCGCCAGCCAGGTAAGCGGCACCATCGGATGATCGAGGGCTGCTGCCGCCGTGCCCTTGCGGCGCAGGCGGCCGTTGGAGGAGAGCTTTGCTTCCTGCCCCGGGATGTTGCGCGTCTTCCAGTCGGTGATGGCGGGGCCATAGACGATGGTGCCTGAACCGGCGCCGTCGGCGAGGATGGCGGGCAGGGGCGGGAAGGCGGCGTCATGGATGAAGCGGCATTCCGCCAGTTCGAGCCCGGGATGCAGCGAGGCCACAGATTCGGTCACCTCCTTGACGGTATAGGGCTTGTCGCGCGGCGGCAGGTCGGTGCCGAGCTTGGCCTGGTACTCGACCTCGGGGATGGGGCTCGCGAGTTCGGCGTGCTGCACCGTGCAGGGTGTTGGCTCGATGAAAAAGACACGGCCGTAGATCGGCGAGTCGGTGCGCAGCGCCTTCTGCATCTCTTCCTTCATGGCGGCAATCTTCCAGCCGCCGACCGTCCAGCCCAGTTCCTCGGCGACCAGACCGGCGACGCGATAGGCTGTTGCCTTGTCGGGTGGAACGAGCCTGGCGTCGAGGCCGCTTTGCTGGCGGCCATCGCGGCGAAGCGAGGCGAGGAGGCGGGCGAGTTCCCGTTGCGCGGCGAGATCCATAGGTGTTCCTTAGCAGAAATTGGAGGAGACCAAGATGCGTACCCCTGCCGGAAAAGGCCGCCTGTTTCGCGAGTTGCACGCCAAGCCCGGACTGATCCTGCTGCCCAATCCCTGGGATGCCGGCTCGGCCAAGCTGCTGGCGTCGCTCGGCTTCGAGGCATTGGCGACGACTAGCCTCGGCATGTCGAACGCACTTGGGCGTGCCGATGGTGAAGGCTCGGTGAGTCGCGAGGAGCTGCTGGAGAATTGCCGCGTCATCGCCAGCGCGACAGACTTGCCGGTCAATGCCGATCTCGAGAACGGCTATGCCGACGACCCGAAGGAGGCGGCCAAGATCCTGCGCGACGCGGCGGCGGTCGGTATCTCGGGCGGCTCGATAGAGGACTGGAGCGGTGAGCGCATCTACGACTTCAACCATGCGGTCGAGCGCGTCGCGGCCGGCGTCGAGATGGCGCGCTCGCTCGACGTGCCGTTCACCTTTACGGCGCGCGCCGAGAACCTGATCCGGGGACGGCCCGATCTCGACGACACCATCAAGCGTCTGCAGGCCTTCGAGAAGGCCGGCGCCGATGTGCTCTACGCCCCGGGCCTGCTCACGCTCGACAAGATGAAGCTGGTGGCCTCGGCGGTCGGCAAGCCGCTAAACGCGGTGATGACAGGCGCTGATCCCGCAATTACGGCGGAGCAGATAGCCGAAACCGGCGTGAAGCGGGTGAGCATTGGTGGCTCGCTGTCGCGGCTGGCGCTGGCGGCCTTCATGAAGGGGGCGCGGCAGATGAAGGCGGGCAGTTTTACCTGGATGGCCGATACCATGCCGACCAGGGACCTGAAGGCCGTTTTCAAAGCCTGATAGACACTACGCCAGTATCTTCGTGCGTTGCGGATCGACCGCGGCGCCGTCGATGCGCTGCGCGGCGTGGCGTGTGGTGAAAGCCTCGATCTCGTAGTCTCCGTGGCCTGCATTCTCCGCCGCGACATAGCCGAAGGCGATGGCCTTGCCGATGGTGTGGCCCCAGCCAGCCGATGAAGTAACGCCCAGCACCTTGCCGTCGCGGTGGATCGCCTCGCCGCCGTAGAGCTGCACGGGCGCGTCGACCAGCAGGGTGATGAGCTTGCGCTTCGGGCCGGCGGCCCTGGCCTTTTCCAGCGCGGCGCGGCCGATGAAGTCGGCGTTCTTCTTGAGGGAAACGGCAAAACCCAGGCCGGCCTCGTAAGGCGTGTAATCGGGCGTGATGTCGGTGCCCCAGTAGAGGTAGCGCTTTTCGAGCCGCAGCGAGTCGATGGCGCGGTAGCCCGCATCGGAAAGGCCAAAATCCCGGCCGGCGGCTTGCAGCAGTTCGTAGACGTGGCTCGCGTACTCAGTCGGTAAGTGCAGCTCCCAGCCCAACTCGCCGAGATAGGTGACGCGCATCGCCATCACCGGGGCATAGCCGATGCGCAGCTCGCGCGCGGTCATATAGGGGAAGGCGGTATTGCTTACGTCGCCATCGGCGACGTTCTCGAGGATTTGCCGCGACAGCGGCCCGGCGAGGTTGATCGTGGCGCGGGCCGAGGTGAGGTCCTGCACCGTGACGGAGCCGTCGGTTGGCAGATGCTTCCTGATCCAGCCCATGTCGCGCACGCCGAAGGCGCTGCCGGTCACCATGTAGAAGCGGTTCTCGTCGAGGCGGGCGAAGGTGAGATCGGCCTCGATGCCGCCGCGCTCGTTGCACAGCTGGGTGTAGACTAGCGCGCCCGCAGGCTTGTCGAGATCGTTGGCGGCGAGCCGCTGCAACGACGCGAAGGCTCCCGGCCCGGAGATTTCGTACTTGGAGAAGGAACTCTGGTCGATCAGCACGGCGCGCTCGCGTGCGGCACGGCATTCGGCAGCGACCGGGCCGAACCAGTTGGGCCGGTTCTCGAGGGAAGGCTTGTCGACCGCCTCGCTGCGCGCCGGCGCGAACCAGTTCGGCCGCTCCCAGCCGAAGCGCGAGCCGAATACCGCGTTCTTCGCCGCCAGCGCCGGATAGAGCGGCGAGCGCCGGCCGCCGCGCGCGCTCGACAGTTCCTCGATCGGGTAGTGGATCTGGTAGTAGCGCCAGTAGCTGTCGACGCTGCGCTCGGCGAGGTACTTCGCGCTCATGTGATGGCTGCCGAATCGACGCACGTCGAAAGCCCACAGATCGAGGCCCGGCTCGCCCTCAACGATCCATTCGGCCATTGCCTTGCCGGCGCCGCCTGAGGCCGCGATGCCCGAGGTGAAGCCGCAAGCCACGTAGAAATTGTCGCGTTCCGGGGCCAGGCCCATGATCGGCTCGCCATCCGGCGAGATCGGGATCGGGCCGTTGATCACGGTGCGGATGCCGATTTCGTTCAGGATCGGCAGGCGCTCGGCGGCGGGCAGCATGAAGGCCTCCAGCCGGTCCTGGTTGGCCTGGAAGAGTTCGCGGCCGAAAGCGAACGGCACGCCCTTGCTGCCGAAGGTCGGCGTGCCCTGTTCCCAGCCGCCGATGGCCAGCGCGCCAGGCTCTGGCTTGAGATAGAAAATCCTGTCGGGGTCGCGCAGCGTCGGCAGCCCCTTGGGGATCGCGTCACTCTTCTCGGTAACGACGTACTGGTGCTCGACCGCACCGGCGGGAACGCTGACGCCGGCCATCTTCGCCACGTCGCGCGCCCAGATTCCGCCGGCGTTGACCACGATTTCACAGTCGATGGCGCCCTTGTCGGTGAGCACGCGGGTGACGCGCCGTCCGGCGAACTCGAAGCCGGTGACCAGAACGCCCTCGACGATGCGCGCGCCGCCGGCCCGCGCGCCCTTGGCATAGGCCATCGTCAGGCTCGAAGGATCGACCGAGCCGTCGTTGGGCACGAAAACCGCACCGACGACACCGTCGAGCGTGATCAGCGGGAACTTTTCCTGTGCTTCCTTTGGCGAAAGCGTTTGCAGCTCGAAGTCGAAGCTGCGCGCCGTCGTCGCCATGCGCTTGAGTTCGCTCCAGCGTTCCTCGGAGGAGGCGAGGCGCAGGCTGCCCACCGGCTTCCAGTCCGTCGCCTGTCCGGTCTCGGCTTCCAGCCGGCCGTAGAGCTGAGCGCTGTATTGCATGAGCTTCGTGAGGTTGCGCTTGCTGCGCAGCTGGCCGACGAGACCGGCGGCGTGCCAGGTCGAGCCATGCGTCAGCCCGCTCTTTTCCAGTACGAGCACGTCGCCCTGGCCGAGCTTGGCGAGGTGATAGGCGATGGAGCAACCGACCGCGCCGCCACCGATGATGACGATGCGGGCCTGGGAGGGCAGGTTCACGAGCGCAATTCTCCGAGATACCAGTCGAGGAAATGCGCCACGTTGCGTTCACGCACTTTCGAGAAGGGGCCGGGCGTATAGGCGCGCGAACTGACGCCCGCCTGCTGGTCCTGGCAGATCGTCCAGTCCTGCCTGTTGGTGATGTCCCAGATCGGCAGCAGACGGTCGAGCGTGTAGTCCTTGCCTTCGACGGCGTCGCGATCGACCAGCCAGTAGCCGCGCACATGCGTCTCGTTGGCCGAGATCGGCGTCAGGCGCGCGGCGGCGGCATAGTCGCAATTGGTGTGCTGCCAGAAATTCGGAAACACCGTGGTGCGCAGCGTGCCTGAATCCCATTCCTTGATGTCGCCCATCAGGCGGTCGCAGAGCGGCTTGCCGTCCATGCTCTGCGTGACCGCACCCTCGACCACCGGTGTGCGATGGCAGCGGAAGGCGGCGCCCGTCATGGTCGACATGGCATCGCCCTCGTCGAGGCCGAGCGAGCGGAAGCGGGCATTGGCGCGCGCCACGATGGTGTCCATCGCCGGCTGCAGCGAGGGATCGAGCAGGGCCATGTCGCGCTGCACATCGTAGGCAGCCTGATTGTATTCCTTGTGATTGGGCGGGCAGTGATAGCACTCACGATTGTTCTCGAAGACGATCTTCCAGTTGGCCTTGACCACATAGTCGATCTGGTGGGCGATCTTGGCGCGCTCGATGGCGTGCGGTGCGATCTTGCGGCGGATGGTGGCCAGCGCGTCGGAGAAATCCGGCGGCTGGTCGGCAAAAGAGACGAAGAGCAGGCCGCCGGCGTTCACGATCGAGACGGGCTTGAGCGACAGCTCTTCCTTGTGGATGCCGAATTCGCGGCGTGTGTCGAGGATCAGCGAGCCGTCGAGCTCGTAGGTCCAGCGGTGATAGGGGCAGACCAGACGATGCGCGCTGCCGCTCTCGGTCTTGCATATCTGTGAACCGCGGTGGCGGCAGACATTGTGGAAGGCGCGGATCTCGCCGTCGCGGCCGCGCACCACGACGATCGATTCGCTGCCGATTCGGTAGGTGAAGAAGTCGCCGGACTTGGCGACCTGGAAGGCGTAGCCGGCAAACAGCCAATGGTGGTGAAAAATTCCTGCCAGATCGGCGTCGAAGACCTCTGGTGTGACGTAAAAGTCGCGTTCCAACGGCCCGCCGGACTTGTGCCCGGCAACCAGCCGAGCGATTTCCGCCGAGACCGGGTGGCGGGCCTGCAACGCCGTGCCGTCCATTGTCCTCTCCTTCTCACACCAACCTAGCATGCGGCCCTTGCCCAACCCCAGACCCGTGTTAAGGTTTTATGAAGAAACACGACTTGGGGATGGATGCCGTCATGAGAATATCATGCGGTGCGTGTAGCGGAGACGACGGCCACGGCCGTAAGGGGAGACTGGCGATGTTGAATTTGAAGATGAAACGCGCGGCATTCGTGGCCGTGGCGGCGCTGGCCGCCATGGCGCTCAGCGGTACGGCATTCGCACAAAAGACCAAGCTCACGGTCTACACCGCACTGGAGAACGAACAGCTCGATCCGTTCAAGAAGGCCTTCGAGGCCGACAATCCGACGATCGAGATTGCCTGGGTTCGCGACTCGACGGGCGTCATGACAGCGCGTGTCATCGCCGAGAAGGACAATCCCCGCGCTGACGTGATCTGGGGCCTCGCGGCCTCGAGCGTTGGTGCGTTCGCCAGCATGGGATTGGTCGAACCCTACACGCCGGCCGGTGCCGCAGCGCTGAAGCCGATGTTCAGGAGCGGCAAGACGCCCGAAACCTGGGTTGGCATGGACGCCTTCCTGGCCGTGGTGTGCTTCAATACCGTCGAGGCCAAGAAGGGCAATAAACCCGCGCCGACGAGCTGGGCCGACCTCATCAAGCCCGACTACAAGGATTCGATCGTGATGCCGAACCCGGCCTCGTCGGGTACCGGCTACCTCACCATCGCCGGCTGGCTCACCGTCATGGGCGAGGAAGCGGGCTGGAAGTACATGGACGCGCTCCATCCGAACATCGCGCAGTACCTCCATTCCGGCTCGGCGCCCTGCGTGCAGGCCGCCAAGGGCGAGCGCCTGATGGGCATCGGCTTCGATATGCGCGGCGCCACCGAGAAGACCAAGGGCGCGCCCATCGACCTCATCGTGCCCAAGGAAGGCCTCGGCTGGGAGATGGAAGCCACCGCCATCATGAAGGGCACCAAGAACCTCGAGGCGGCCAAGAAGCTCGCCGACTGGGCCACGACGCAGAAGGCCAACGAGCTTTACGGAAAGTTCTACGCCATCGTCGCGCACCCCGCGGTGAAGTCGATGCCCGCCAATTATCCGCCCGATGGCGAGAAGGCGATGGCCAAGATGGACGTCGAGTGGATGGCCAAGAACCGTGACCGTATCCTCGCCGAGTGGACCAAGCGCTACGACGGCAAGTCGGCGCCCAAACCCAAGTAGCCAAGGCCGGTGACGAGTTACCTCGAAGTCCGCGACCTCACCAAGCGGTTCGGCGATTTCACCGCCCTCCACGATGTCTCTCTCGACATCGTGGAGGGCGAGTTCGTCTGCTTTCTCGGGCCCTCGGGCTGCGGCAAAACCACCTTGCTGCGCGCCATCGCCGGCCTTGATCCGCAAAGCTCGGGCACCATCCGGCAGTCGGGCAAGGACGTTTCCAACCTGCCGCCGGCCAAGCGCGACTTTGGCATCGTCTTCCAGTCGTATGCGCTGTTTCCCAACCTGACCGTCGGCGAAAACGTCGGCTATGGGCTGGTCAGCCGGCGCGACGGCAGGGCCGAGATCGCCAAGCGCGTGTCGGAGCTTCTGGCGCTGGTCGGCCTGCCCGATTCGACGGCGAAATATCCCGCGCAGCTCTCCGGCGGCCAGCAGCAGCGCGTGGCGCTGGCCCGGGCACTGGCCACGTCGCCCGGCCTGTTGCTGCTCGACGAGCCCTTGTCGGCGCTCGACGCGCGCGTGCGGCTGCGGCTGCGTCACGAGATCAAGGCGCTGCAGCGCCGGTTGGGCGTCACCACCATCATGGTGACGCACGACCAGGAAGAGGCGCTGACCATGGGCGATCGAATCGTCGTGATGAACCAGGGCGTGATCGAACAGGTCGGCACGCCACAGGAGATCTATCGCCGTCCGGCTTCGGCCTTCGTGGCCGACTTCGTCGGCACCATGAATTTCCTCGACGGCAAGCTCGAAGCCTTCGACCGGGTAAAGGTGGGGCCGCTCGCCTTCGCCTGTCCGCCGCAGCCCGGCCTCGCCGTTGGCACGGCGGTGCGTCTTTGCATCCGGCCGGAGGATGTGCGGGTGCGCGATTTGCCGGCCGACATCGCCAACCGCCTGTCGATCGAGGTTGCCGAACTCGATTTCATCGGCTCTTTCTGCCGCGCCTCGCTGAAGGCCGTGGATGCTCCAGACGTGACGCTGGTCGCCGACTTCTCGAGCAATCTCATCCGCGATCTCGGCGTCGTGCAGGGTGGCCGCCTCGACGTGGCGCTGCCGCCCGACCGGCTGCAGGTCTTCGCGGCATGAGAAGGAAGACGTGACCGCCGCGGCCCTGCGCGTGCTGCCGATCCGCGCGCTGCGCATGGAACTGTCGCGCGACGATCTGATGATGCGCGGCGGCCTGCTGCTGCTGGCGGCCGTGCTGCTGCTGATCCTCGGCCTGCCGCTGTGGGCGCTGCTCTCCAAGGGGTTCCAGGACCGCGACGGACATTTCGTCGGGCTCGCCAACTACGTCGCCTATTTCTCGACGCCGGCGCTGTTCCTGTCGGCGTTGAACAGCCTGCATGTCTCGGCGGTCAGCACGCTGATCGTCGTGCCGCTCTCCTTCCTCTACGCCTATGCGCTGACGCGCGCCGTGCTGCCGATGCGCTGGCTCTTCCAGGGCGTGGCGCTGATCCCGATTTTCGCACCCTCGCTGCTGCCCGGCCTGTCGCTGGTCTACCTGTTCGGCAACCAGGGATTCTTCAAGGTGCTGCTGGGCGGCGGCTCGATCTACGGTTTCGACGGCATCGTCATCGCCCAGGTCTTCTACTGCTTTCCGCACGCCACCATGATCCTGGTGACGGCGCTCGCCACCGCCGATGCCCGCCTCTACGAAGCGGCCGATGCGCTCGGCGCCTCCAAGATCCGCGTCTTCCTCACCGTCACGCTGCCCGGCGCCAAGTACGGCTTGATCAGCGCGGCGTTGGTGGTGTTCACCATGGTGATGACCGATTTCGGCATCGCCAAGGTGATCGGCGGCAATTTCAATGTGCTGGCGACTGACGTCTACAAGCAGGTGATCGGCCAGCAGAATTTCTCGATGGGCGCGGTCGTCGGCATGGTCCTGCTCGCCCCGGCGGCGCTCGCCTTCTTTGTCGACCGGCTGGTGCAGAGGAAGCAGGTGGCTTTGCTGACGGCGCGCGCCGTGCCGCTGATTCCCAGACCCAAGGCCGGCCGCGACGCCTTCTTCACGATCTTCTGCACGATCTTCGGCCTGTGGATCCTGACCATCCTCGGCATGGCGGCCTGGGGCTCGTTGATCAAATACTGGCCGTACAATTTGAGCCTGACGCTTGCCAACTACGACTTCGCCAACTTCGACGCCAACGGCTGGGGCGCCTACTACAATTCGCTGTGGATGGCGGCAGGGGCAGCTGTCTTCGGCACGACGATCATGTTCGTCGGTGCCTGGCTCAACGAAAAGACCAAGGGCTTTGGCCTGGTGCGGGGCCTTGTGCAGCTCCTGGCGTTTCTGCCGATGGCGGTGCCGGGGCTGGTGCTCGGGCTGGGCTACATCTTTTTCTTCAATGCGCCCAACAATCCGCTCAACTTCCTCTACGCCACTATGGCGATCCTGGTGATCAACACAGTGGCGCATTTCTACACCGTCGGGCACCTGACCTCGACCACGGCGCTGAAGCAGATCGATCCAGAGTTCGAAGCGGTCTCGGCCTCGCTCAAGGTGCCGATCTGGAAGACCTTCGCGCGGGTGACCGCACCCATCTGCCTGCCGTCGATCGTCGACATCGCGATCTATATGTTCGTCAACGCAATGACGACGGTGTCGTCGGTGATCTTCCTCTACGCCCCCGATACCAAGCTGGCCTCGGTCGCCGCCGTGAACATCGAGGAAAGCGGCGCCACCGCCGCCGCCGCCGCACTCTGCCTGGTGATCGTGGCGACTTCGGCGTCGGTCAAGGCCACCCATCTGATCGTCGACCGCTTCCTATTCGGCCGACTTCAGGCGTGGCGCCGGCGCTGACGTGAGTTCATACGACGTCGTCATCGTCGGCGGTGGCGCCGTCGGCTCTTCCATCGCCTATCATCTCAAGCGCGACCCCGGCTTCACCGGCACCGTTGCCGTGGTCGAGCGCGATCCGACCTACGCGCGGGCGTCGTCGGCGCTTTCGGCGAGTTCGATCCGCCAGCAGTATTCGACGCCGCTCAACATCCATCTCTCGCGCTTCGGCATTGGTTTTCTGCGGCGGACGTCCGAATTATTGGGCGTTGACCTTGGGCTGAAGGAGCCAGGCTACCTCTTTCTTGCCTCCGAAGCGGGCGAGGTGGTGCTGCGGGCAAACAACGCCGTGCAGCGCGCCGAGGACTGCGCCGTCGAACTGCTCGACGCCGCGGCGCTGACGCAGCGGTTCCCCTGGATGTCGACCGAGGGCGTGACGCTGGCTTCGCTCGGAACGGCCAACGAAGGCTGGTTCGACGGTCCAGCATTGATGCAGGGCTTCCGCCGCAAGGCACGCGAGCTGGGTGCGACCTATATCGCCGACGAGGTCATCGGCCTCGACAAGGAGGGCGTAACGCTGAAGGCAGGCGGCCGGTTGGCGGCGCGCACCATCGTCAACGCGGCCGGTCCCTGGGCAGGGCAGGTCGCCGCACTGGCCGGCATTGACTTGCCGGTCGAGCCGCGTCGTCGCTCGGTCTTCGTTTTCGATGCACGCGACAAACCGGCAATGACACCGCTCACCATCGATCCCTCGGGCGTGTGGTTCCGGCCGGAGGGGCGCTTCTTCCTCGCGGGGACGACGCCGGCCGAGGGCAACGACCCGGCCGGGGCGCCGCTCGAGGTCCAGCACCAGGAATGGGACGACATGGTCTGGCCCGTGCTGGCCGGGCGCGTGCGGGCCTTCGAGGCGGCCAAGGTGATGAGCGCCTGGGCGGGCTATTACGAGTACAATACCTTCGACCAGAACGGCATCGTCGGGCGCCATCCCACGGTCGAGAATCTCATCTTCGCCAACGGTTTCTCGGGCCACGGCATCCAGCAGTCGCCCGCCGTGGGTCGTGCGGTGGCCGAGCTGATCGTGCAGGGCAGCTATCGCACGCTGGATCTTTCACCGTTCGGGTATGAGCGGATTTCGGCCAACCGGCCTATCCGCGAGCTGAACGTGGTGTGATAGGGTCGGGGCCTCGCCGAAGGAGAGTGCCGTGCCCGATTCAGCCTTGATCAACAGCGACCTGCAGTCCGCGCTCGTCGAAGTGCGCCAGGCCTACACAGACGCCAACCCGAAGAGCTTCGGGCGCCATAGCGAGGCGCTGCACGCCATGCCGGGCGGCAATACGCGCACGACACTGCATACCTCGCCGTTTCCGCTGACCGTGGTGCGCGGCGAGGGCTGCCGCCTGTGGGACGCCGACGGCCACGAATACATCGACGTGCTGGGCGAATACACCGCCGGCATCTACGGCCACTCCCATCCGGTGATCCGCGCCGCCATCGACCGCGCGCTCAATCACGGCTGGAACTATGGCGGCCGCAATGAGAACGAGGCCAAGCTATCGAAGCTGGTGGCCGACCGCATGCCGTCGATCGACCTCATCCGCTTCACCAACTCGGGCACCGAGGGCAACGTCATGGCGCTGGCCGGCGCGCGCGTCTTCGCGCAGCGCAAGGGCCGCACCAAGGCCACCAAGGTCATGGTCTTCCACGGCGGCTATCACGGCGGCGTGCTCTATTTCGTGAGTGGCGGCAGCCCGGTGAACATTCCCTACGATTACATCGTGGCGCCCTATAACGACGTCGAAGGTACGCGCGCGCTGCTGGCCAAGCATGGTGAGGAGCTCTTCGCCGTGCTGCTGGAGCCGATGCAGGGCTCGCACGGCTGCCTGCCGGGTGACGTGCCCTTCCTCGAGATGGTGCGCGAAGAGACCAAGGCGCGCGGTATCACCATGATCTTCGATGAGGTCATGACCTCGCGGCTCGCGCCGGGCGGCTTGCAGGAAAAGCACGGCGTCATCCCCGACATGACGACCTTGGGCAAATACATCGGCGGCGGCATGTCCTTCGGCGCCTTCGGTGGCAAGCGCGAGATCATGGAGCTGTTCGATCCGACCAAGCCGGATCACCTGCCGCATGCCGGCACTTTCAACAACAACGCGCTGACCATGGCGGCGGGTGTCGCCGGTTACGGCGAGGTCTATACGCCGGCGGCGGCCAAGGAACTGAACGATCGCGGCGACAAGCTGAGGGCGCGGCTCAACGCCATCTGCGAGAAGAACAAGGTGGCGTTCCAGTTCTCCGGCATCGGTTCGATGATGACGGCGCATGCCACCAGCCGGCCGATCAGGACGGCGGCCGATATCGCTTCGTCGAACCAGGACGCCAAGGAGCTGTTCTATTTCGACATGATGGCGGCGGGCATCTGGATCGCCCGGCGCGGCTTCATCGCGCTCAACATCATGATCGGCGATTCAGAAGCCGACAAATTCGCCTCGGCCGTCGAGGAGTTTGTCACCGCCCGCAAGGCTCTGCTGCAGGCGAAATGACCAACGCCAACGACTTTCCGCAACCCGTCTCCGGCACGGTAACGCCGCGCTTCGGCGACATCGCCACCTTCATGCGCCTGCCGCTGCAGCGCGATCCGGCGCAGCTCGAGATCGCCCTGGTGGGCGTGCCATGGGATGGCGGTACGACCAACCGGCCGGGTGCGCGTCACGGTCCGCGCCAGATGCGCGACCTGTCGACGATGATGCGGCGCATCCATCACGTGACTGGCGTCTCGCCTTATGAATTGGCGCGTTGCGGTGATCTTGGCGACGCCTCGGTCAACCCGGCCAGCCTCGACGATTCGCTCGGCCGCATCGCGAGGTTCTACGCCAAAATCCACGCCGCTGGCGCCGTGCCGCTGTCGGCCGGCGGCGATCACTTGATCACGCTGCCGATCATGCGCGGCATCGCCAAGGGGCAGGCGCCGCTCGGCATGGTCCATTTCGACGCCCATAGCGACACCTGGGATACATACTTCGGCGGCTTCAAGTACACCCATGGCACGCCATTCCGCCGCGCCGTGGAGGAAGGCCTGCTCGATCCCAAGCGCGTGGTGCAGATCGGCATCCGCGGCTCGCTCTACAAGGCCGACGACAACGACTGGGCGATCTCGCAAGGCATCCGCGTCATCACCATCGAGGAATACTTTGACCTGGGCATCGAGAAGGTAATCGCCGAGGCCCGCCGCGTTGTCCGCATGGGGCCGACCTATATCAGCTTCGATGTCGACGGCCTCGATCCCGCCTATGCACCCGGCACCGGCACGCCCGAGATCGGTGGCTACACCCCGCACGAGGCACAGCGCATGCTGCGCGGCTTGCGCGGCCTCAACCTCGTCGGCGGCGATGTCGTCGAAGTTTCGCCACCCTTCGATATGAGCGGCAATACAGCGCTCGTCGGCGTGACGATGATGTGGGAGATTCTCTGCCTGCTGGCCGAAGCAGTGGCCAAGCGGAAGGGGCGGCTCTGAGGCACCAGCAGGCCGCATTTCCCGGCCAGCCGCATTTCTTCGCGGTCGAGATGGCGGATCGGCGGTAGCACAGCCAGAGCGCCATCAGCGCCCAGGCGGGACTAACCTCGCCGACGCGATCCTTGAGAAGGATGGATAAGAATACAACCAATGGTCAGTTGTCCCGGATTGAAACACGTTTAATCGTTAGCTATTCACTACCAATCCCCTGAATTCGCGGGCAATCGCTCAGGACAACAAATCGTCATGAAGAAGCGCTTCATGGATACCTTGAAAGCGGTTTTTTCCCAGGCGGTCGCGATCGTTTTGCGCTTTGCCGTTGCGTATCCGTTGTCGTTTTACCTCTACACTGTGGGCTTGGCCTCGTGGCACTGCTTCGGCAAATGGTGGGACGTCTGTCTTTTCGTGCCCATCATCGCTCCTCTGGTTGGTTTGATGGGGCCTATTGCCCATGACGAGGAAGATCCCGTGGATATTTACACGCCGGTTCTTGAAATAGCCCTGCTTGTTACTCTGGTCTGGACCTTCGTTGCGTTTCTGAGACGAATAAGGCGTCCCTATTGATGTGGCGGCAGGTCTGTAGGCGGACCATATATGCCGCTTTCACCTATCCTGTATCCGGTCTCGATATACTTTCTCGTTTTCGTGTCGAGCCAGTAGGGATCGTTTGGGTTCCGGTTCTTGGAAAGAATTAGGGCATATGTCCCTGAAATTCTGAGAGTGTCATGAAGTGACAGACCAGCTTGTTGACAGATGAGTCCGACGTTCACATTCGAGACGTTTCTGAAATGCGGGAGCTGCGTATAGCCTGTCAGTAGGCTTCCCTTCCGCTGATGGTCGAATTCTCCAGCTTGTCCCACATCGGCTCCGAGATGTGTCGCAAGAACCAGTATCGCCAATGGAGCCGTTTCGGGGTTTGACAAGGCGGCTGCGTAATCTTTGCCTGCTTTCCGCCCCGACGCAGCGACGCCAGCAAGATGAGGAGAAGGTCCCATTACGGAACCAGTGGAAGATTCGTCGTCGGGAATGCTGCTGCCATCGGGCAGTTGAACGATATGGCCGATGGCATCTCTCATTGCATTTTGAAAGATCGGCCGGTCTGACGTTGGCTCGACCAACGGTGCCACGCCGCGCCTAGGCGGATGTTCGAGTCGAAGTGCTTCGTCACCGGTTGCCGCTGTAAAAGGGCCGCCTCGGCCTCTGGATTCCACCCTTGTATAGGGACCGCTGACTGTTGAGAGGATCTCCCTCGAAACATGGTCGATGTCGGCCATTGTGGGCGGCCTGCCCTCGATGGCCTCGAACGAGCGCAAGGTCTTGTCGAGTTCGCCGCGCGCGGTGCGGGCCTCGGGAGCGTCCGGGTCGAACTGCGCCTTGATCAGCCCGGCGTCGAGGACCGTGCGGCCGCGGTCATAGCGGGCGAACGGGGCTCCACCTTCCTGGAATTCGGTGAAGCGCCGATAGTCCTGTCCGTCCAACGCCAGGCGGTACTGGCTGAGATCGGTGGCAGCGAAGGCCTTCGGATCGTAGACCGCAAGGCGGTCGAGCGTGTCGTAGACACCGGGATCGGTTTCGAGACGGCCGCTAGACTCGATCTCCTGCAGGCGGACGCGTTGGCCCGGCGAGAGCTGTGCTGCGATCTTGCTGTCCATCGTGGCAACGGGTGCACCAGGGTTGACGACGATCCAGTCGATGGCGGCGATGCCGGCCTGGTTGCGGTCGTGCTGCCAGTACTTAGCTGCATGGCGTTGCGCAGTATCGGCGAGGAAAGCGATGCGGGCGCGCAGCTCGGGCGAGGCGTCCTCGAGCGTCAGCTCCTCGGCGCGGGCGCGGTAGGCTTCTGGCTGGGGCGGTGCCGCCGGGTCGAGCGGCAGGGCCGCCAGCGTGCCGGCGATGCCGGTGACGTGCCTGTCCTCGCGCGCCTCGGCCAGCTTGCGCTCGAGCAGTGCTTGCCGCTCGGGCAGCAGCATGTCGCGCGCAGCGGTCAGCAGCTTGCCGGCGCTGTCGGTGTCGCTTGCGATCGCCGCCTCGATGGCGGTGGCGTAGAAGTCGCTGGCGTTCTGGCGGACCATGGTCTCGGTCTCGTCCTTGTCCCAGCCGTTGCGCTCGCCCTGGGCGCGGCGTTCGACGACGATGGCGCGGCCGAGCACGCGCAGGCGGGCGGGGTTGTCCCAGTTGACGGTGGCGTCCTGCTGCAGGCCGCCGATGCGGCCATCGACGATACGGTCGTCCTCTTCGGAAAGCGCTTGGTTCGCCCGACGGCCAACGCGGGTCTTGGCGTGTTCGAGGTGATTGTCGAGCAGCGGCGAGAGGATGGCGCGTTGGCGTGGCGTCGCGGCCTCGGCGCCGCGGCTCTCGCCGATGCGATCGATGGCTTCCAGCGCCTGCGGCAGCGCGGCCAGCCGTTCGCCGGACGGGCGCGAGGCGTAGCCGGTCGTGGGATCGTCCAGAACCGAGCGCAGCGCGCTCATCGCCCGGACCTCGATCCGCTGGGCGGCCAGTTCGTCGGCCCGAACGAAGTCCTCGTCGTTGGGCGGACCGAAGTATTCGGAAGGCAAGCCCAGAAAACCCGTCGCCGCCTGGGTTTTGCTGTCTTCCGCCTGGTCTCGATACGCCAAGTCCATCTCCGCTCAAGGGTGGCAATGGCGCCGTTAGAGGTATTTGTGACTTACGATTGCAAGCTGTGTGACTTTGAATTCCGCGGATTTCTTGAATTGAAAGTTTCGGCTGCGGCTTTTCGACGCCGTCGGGAGGGGGTGCGGGAAAGTGGGAAGTATTGCGAATAACCCTTATGGAATGAGCATCAAAGGTTTCCCACCGAAGTGGGAAGTCGGTGGGAAACGGGCGGGAAACTAGGCTGCCAGTTCCAGTATTTCCCGGACCTGCGCCGGGCCGTCGATCTTGCGTGGATTTCGCGGCACCCAGGGCGTGCCCATTGCCTGCTTGGCGATGCGGTCGAAATTCTCCTTGCCGACTTTCACCTCGGAGAGACTGCGCGGCATCCCGAGGCCACGAATGAAATCGTCGAGCACGTCGCCGGCGTCCTTGCCGGGATGACCCATGGCGGTGGCGATCAGCGCCTGCCGGTCGGCATTGGCGGATTTGTTCCAGCGCATGACCGAGGGCAGCATGATGCAGGAGGTGTGGCCATGCGGGATGTCGAAGACGGCGCCCAGCACATAGCCGATGCCGTGGCTCGCCCCCATCGGCACGCCGGCGGCCAATCCGCCCATCGAGAGCCACGAGCCGGTCTGGCAATCGAGCCGCGCCTTCATGTCGGTCGGATCCGCCAGCACGCGCGACAGGCCGCGTGTCAGCAGCGACAGCCCATGCAGCGCCGAGGCATTGGTGAACTCCGTCGACTCGTTGGAGCAGACGCCCTCGACGCAATGGTCGACAGCGCGGATGCCGGTCGAGAGGAACAGCCACATCGGCGTGTGGCGCGTGATCTCGGGATCGAGGATTACGGCCTGCGGGATGGTGAGGGGATGACGGAACATCTCCTTCACCTTGGTGGCTTCGTTGGTGACGCCGGCCATGCCGGAGAATTCGCCGGCCGACAAAGTGGTCGGGATCGAGACCTGCCGCACCGTCGGCGGCTTCACGTCGGTGGCGCCCTGGATCCTGTCCATGCCCTCGACGGTCGCCACGTCGTTGGCGAGGCAGAGCTGGACTGCCTTGGCACCGTCGGTGATCGAGCCGCCGCCCAGTGTCAGGATCAGGTCGGCCTTGGCCTCGCGCGCCTGATTGGTGGCGGCGACGATGGCCGAGCGCGGCGAGTGGGCCGGCATCTTGTCGAAGGTGCCGACACATTTGTTGCCCAGCGCCCGGCGGATCTTCTCGACTTCGTCGGTCTGGCGGTTGAGGGTGCCGCTCACCATCAGGAAGACGCGCTCGGCGCCCAGGTTTTTCACTACTTCGGCCACCGCCTGGTCGGCCGGCCGGCCATAGGTCACTTCTTCCATCTTGGTAAAAACGACGCGGCCCGATGTCAGCATTGTGTCCTCCCTGGAGGCGATATTTTGCTATCGTGGCCGTGAAGAGGACAGGAAAACATGGCCGGCACAAGAGACGGCGCCATCGGGCGCGCGGAGAAGTATTTCGACGATGGCGGCTTTCTGGCCGAGCTGCAGCGCCGGGTGGCGATTCCCACCACCAGCCAGGAGGAAGGCTCGATGCCCGCCCTGCAGCAATACGTCTCCGGCGAGATGACCGAGTCGCTGACCAAGCTGGGCTACGACTGCACCGTGCTGCCCAACCCGCGTAGTGAATATGGCCCGTTCCTGATCGCCCGCCGCGTCGAGGATGCGTCCAAGCCCACGGTGCTGACCTACGGCCATGGCGACGTCATTCGCGGCCAGGAAGACCAGTGGCGCGCCGGCCTGTCGCCGTGGAAGATCGTCGTCGAAGGCGACAAGATGTATGGTCGCGGCACGGCCGACAACAAAGGCCAGCACACGATCAATATCGCGGCACTGGCCTGCGTGATCGAGGAGCGCGGCTCGCTCGGCTTCAATTCGACCATCCTGATCGAGACGGGTGAGGAGACCGGCTCGCCGGGCCTCGCCGATTTCTGCAAGGCCAACAAGGCGGCCCTCACGGCCGATGCGCTGATCGGCTCGGACGGTCCGCGCCTCGACCACCGCCGGCCGACCATCTTCGGCGGCACCCGCGGCACGCTCAATTTCAACCTCAAGCTCAAGATGCGCGAGGGCGGCCATCACTCGGGCAACTGGGGCGGCTTGCTGGCCAACCCCGGCATCATCATGGCGCATGCGCTGGCCACCATCACCGACGCACGCGGCCAAATCCAGGTGCCGGAATGGCGGCCGAAGTCGCTGACCAATTCGGTGCGCGCGGCGCTGGCCGATGCCGTGGTCGATGCGGGCGAGGGCGCGCCGGAGATCAACGAGGACTGGGGCGAGAAGTCGCTGACGCCGGTCGAGCGCGTCTTCGGCTGGAACAGCTTCGAGGTGCTGGCCTTCAGGACCGGCAATCCCGACCGTCCCGTCAATGCCATCCCGCCCAGCGCTATCGCCTATTGCCAGCTGCGCTTCGTCGTCGGCACCGATCCGCACGACATCATCCCGGCGCTGAAGCGCCATCTCGAGAAGCACGGTTTCGGCCAGATCGAGATCGAGCAGGCGCGCGACGTCATCATGAATGCCACGCGCCTCGATCCGGAAAATCCATGGGCCAAGTTCGCCGCTGTCTCGATCGAGAAGACCGGCGGCCAGAAACCCAATATGTTGCCCAACCTGGGCGGCTCGCTGCCCAATGAAGTCTTCGCCGATATCCTCGGCATGCCGACCGTCTGGGTGCCGCACTCCTATGCCGCCTGCTCGCAGCACGCCCCCGACGAGCATCTGCTGGCGCCTGTCGTCCGTGACGGGCTGCGGCTGATGGCCGGCATCTTCTGGGACCTCGGCGTGCAAGGCCGGCCGCGTTGATGGTCTCATGCTGACCGCCGAGGAAGCGGCCGACCTGATCGAGGCCATTGCCGCGCGGCAGGACCGCGTGGCCTTCGCTGCCCTGTTCCGGCACTTCGCACCCCGTGTGAAGGCTTTTATCATGCGCGGCGGGGCGGATCCGGAAGCGGCGCAGGAAGTGGCCCAAGAGGCGCTGATCCTGGTCTGGCGCAAGGCCGTCAGCTTCGACCGGGGCAGGGCCTCGGCCGCCACCTGGATCTTCACCATCGCCCGCAACAAGCGCATCGACCTGATCCGCCGGGGCACCAAGCCGCAGATCGACGTCGAGGACTGGCTCACCGCTTTTGCCCCCGAAGAGTCAGGCGCGGACAAATCCGTCGCGGCGGAACAGACGTATACCCGAGTGAAAGAACTGCTGGGCGACCTCTCGGGCGACCAGCTTATCGTTATCCGCAAGGCGTTCTTCGAGGATAAGACCCATACGGCCATTGCCCAGGAGCTGGGGCTGCCGCTGGGAACCGTCAAATCCCGTATCCGGCTGGCCCTCGGCCGTCTGCGGGAAGCGCTGGAGAAAGAAGACGAACAATGAGCCGACTTCATACGGCCCCTGATGAAATGCTTCTGGACTACGCTACAGGCGCCCTGGCCGAAGGGCCTGCCCTGGCGGTGTCGCTTCACGTCGCCCTCGATGCCAAGGCCCGGTGCACCGTCGACCGGTTGAGCGCCGTTGGCGGCGCGCTGCTGGAAGCCGAATCGGGCTCGGGCTTCGACGAGGCAGCACTCGCTGGCGCCATGGCCAGCATTGACCGCATTTCCGTTGAGCCGCTGGGTCCGATCGCGCCCTTGCCCAAGGAATTTGCCTGGGCGCCCCGTCCGCTCCACCGTTACCTGCGCAGCGCGGGTGGCTGGCGGCGCAAGTTCGGCGGTTTCGACGAGATCCCGCTCTCGATGGGAGCCGACTCTCATCGCGTGTCGCTGCTGCGGCTTGCGCCCGGACGGGGGCTTCCTGTTCACCGTCATCGCGGCGACGAATATACCGTCGTTCTGCACGGCGGCTTCACGGACGTGACCGGCAACTATGGTCCGGGCGATTTCGCCTTCGGTCCCGCCGAGAATGAGCATGAGCCGATTGCCGACGCGGGCGAGCCCTGCATCGCCCTGATCGTGCTAGACAACCCGATCGTGCTGACCGGACCGGTCGGCCGCTTCCTCAATCCGCTGGTCCGCCGCGGCCTGATCTGATTGACCGCCAAACGGCTTCCCTTCAGGCTCGCCGGCCTGGAGGACAAGCCATGTCGCGCATTCCGTATTACGAAGTCGAGACCGCCACCGGCAAGCATGCCGAGTTCCTCGGCAAGCTCGGCACCCACATGAACATCTACCGGATGCTCGCCAACTCGGAGAATGGCCTCAAGGGCTTCATCCGGATGGGCAATGCGCTGCTCTATCGCTGCGAACTCGATCCGGTGTTGCGCGAACTGGCCATCATCCGCGTCGGCCGCCTGAGCCGCGCCGCCTACGAGGTCTTCCAGCACGAGCGCATCGGCCGCGACGCCGGTGTCAGCGAGGAGAAGATCGCCGCCCTGCGCGACACCACCATCGAATCTCCCACCTTCACGGACAATGAAAAGGCCGTGCTGCGCTTCGTCGACGATGTGGTGCGCAACGTGCGGGCCTCGGACAAGACGCTGAAGCCGGTCGAGGGCTTCCTGAGCAAGGGCGCGCTGGTCGAACTCACGCTCACCATCGGCTATTACATGATGGTCTGCCGCCTTCTCGAAACCACCGGCGTCGATGGCGAGGACGGCCAGGCGGAGTGGCTGAAGACGGCGAAGCTGTAGGAGCTGAGTAAAATGGCGTACCGGGTCCTGATCGCGCAGTTCATGCACGAGACCAATACCTTCTCGAAATTGCCGACCACCCTGGATGACTATCGCCGGCGCTGGCTGATCGAAGGCGAGGCCATGGTGCCGCGCTTCACCGGCACCAGGAACGAAGTCGGCGGCTATATCGACTCGGTCAAGAAATATGACTGGGAGCCGGTCTGGGGAGCCGCGGCCAATGCCACGCCCTCGGGCACGCTGACGAAGGAATGCTGGGAGACGATCCGTGACATGATCGTGGGTGCTGCAAAGAAGGCCGGCAAGCTCGACGGCATTTGCCTCTCGCTGCATGGCGCGGCCGTCACGGCGACCGAGGACGATGCCGAGGGCGCGCTGCTCGCGGCGCTGCGCGCCGTCGTCGGACCGGAAGTGCCCATCGTGGCGACGCTCGACCTGCATGCCAATGCGACGGCCAGAATGGCCAAGAACGCCAACGCGCTGGTGAGCTATCGGACGTATCCCCATATCGACGGCTACGAGCGCGCCGTGCAGGCCGCCGCGCTGGCCCAGGCGACTATGGAAGGCAAGAAGAAGCCACGCTGCCTCCTTGTGCAGCCCGCCATGCTCGAAGGCGCCGACCATGGCCGCACGACGCAGCCCGGTCAGATGCGCGACCTGCTGGCCAAGGCCGACAAGTACGAAACCGAGTCCGGCATCAATGTCGTCAGTATCCAGGCCGGCTTCACCTGGTCGGACATTCCATGGACGGGACCGTCGATCGCGGTGAGCTACGAGCCGGAAGCCGAGGCGCGGGCCAAGGCGATCTCGCGCGAGCTGCTGGACGACGTCTGGAAGCGGCGTGACGAGAGTTCATCGGACTATCGCAGCGTGGCCGAAGGCATCGCGGCGGCGCGCGCCGGGTCCGACAAGAAAGGACCGCTGGTTTTGGCCGACGGCACCGACACCCGCCTCGATCGCCTGCTGCACCGTGGCCGGATCGAAGATGGTGCCGAAGGCGACATTCTCAATGCCGGCATCGATCAGCGCCTGCAGCACCGGCGTGGTGTCGTTGTAACCGCCGCCGCCTGGATTGTC
>JBBRFD010000042.1:0-29692 GCA_038224985.1 Reyranellales bacterium | reverse complement strand
GGCCGATCGTGTCAGAGGTGCCACCGGCGCCGGGATTGTCCTGCACATCGGCCAGCACGATCGGCTTTGAGGCCTTCCTGGCCAGCTCCAGGGCGCGCAGCGTCGCAGCGTCGGGATCGAGCAGCTCGCCGTTGAAGGCCTTCTCCTGCGCCTTCACGGTTGCCGCCAGCTTGTCGGCGGCCGCCTCGACGGCTTCCTTGTCGTGGCCGTAGACGACCAGCGCCGGGCCGCATTGGGCGATGTCGGCCGGCGGGAAGCCCGGCGTATGGGTGACGCTGACGATGCCCTGGTTGTGGCTCTTCTCGCCGGCCTCTAGTTCGCCGACGAGGTCGAAGATGGCCTTGGCCGGCTCGATAAAGGTGCACTGCCAGACCAGCGGGATCAGGAAGTCGAGCTGGCGATAGGCCTTGTAGACCGGACGCTTCTCCTTGAGCAGCCGGTCGAGCAACTCGACGGCGCGCTTGCCGGTCACCGCCATGTCGATATGCGGATAGGTGCGGTAGCCGACCATGGCCGTCGCCAGCTTGGCCATCTCGGGCGTCAGGTTGGCGTGATAGTCGAGGCTGGCCACGATCGGCAGCTCGTCGCCGACGATGCCGCGGATGCGCTTCATCAGCTCGCCTTCGCCGTCCTCGGTATTCTCCGCCACCATGGCGCCGTGCAGGTCGAGGTAGATGGCGTCGAAGGGCCCGAGCTTGCGGATATCCTCGTCCAACAGCGCCCACATCTTCTCGTAGGCGTCTTCGGTCACATAGGAGGCGGGCGCTGCCGCCGCCCATGCCAGCGGCACGATCTCATGGCCCAGTTCGGCCAGGCGCTTGACCGCGCCGGCGATGGGAATGTTGAAGCCCTCGACGCCGGCGATCATCTCAGGCCCGCGCAGCAGCGGCGGCCACGCATCGGCCCGCACGAACTCCTCCCACGTCGCCTGCTGCGGTGCGAAAGTGTTCGTCTCGTGTTGAAATCCGCCGACGGCAATACGCGCCATTTGTTCTCTCCCGACCCTTCACAACGTCCTGCTCGGCGCTCATCTTCGCACGATGCGCACGCTCCTTGCACTCCTTGCCCTGCTGTCGCTGTCCGCCTGTGGCGGACTGCATCGCCAATGGGACAAGCCGGGCGCCGACCGCGAGGCGGTGCGCCAGGACCTCAATGGCTGCCGTCGGGCCGCGGCGACCGAGTCCCTGCGCTACAGGGCCGAGTACAGCCTGCCGCGTGCCGGCTCTTACTATGGCCGCGGCGACTTTTTTCAGTCGCGTCCCGATGCCGATCGCTTCGGCAACGAGCAGCGGCTGACCACCTTCTGCATGCGCAACAAGGGCTACGAGTTGAGCGTCGTGCCGGCCGATATCCGGCCGGCTACTCCGGCGCTGCCTCCTCGAGCGCCTTGATCAGCACCGGCCAGTATTCCTTGCCGTAGCCCAGCTCGACGGCGCGCTCCATCACCTCGCGCGCCACGTCGGCACCCAGCGCGGGGATGCCCTCTTCTTCCGCCATGGCGATGGCGTAGCTCAGATCCTTGAGCGCGTATTCCGTCGAGAAGGCGCGCTCGGGAAAGACGCCCGGCAGCAGCGCCTTCAGGCCATGATTGCGCAGGGCGAAGGAATCGGCCGAGCCCTTGGTCAGCGTCTCGAACAATATCTTGCCGTCGACGCCATGGGCGCGCGCGATGGTCAGCGCCTCCGACAGCGCCACCACGGTCTGGAACAGGATCATGTTGTTCAGGATCTTGACGGCTTGGCCGCTGCCGGCCTCGCCGCAGTGGGTCACTTCGCTCGCCATGTGGCGCAGCAGCGGCTCGATGCGATCGAAAGTCGGCTTGGTGCCGCCGACCATGATTGACAGCGTGCCGTCGATTGCGGCCTGCCGCGTGCGCGCGATCGGCGCATCGGCGAAGGCCGAGGCGCGGCCCTCGAACTCGGCATAGAGCCGGCGCGCCAGGCTGACCGGCGAGGTGCTGAGGTCGATGATGGTCCAGCCCATCTTGACCTTGCTGCTGAGGCCACCCTCGCCCAGGCAAACCTGCTCGACCTCTTTGCCACCGGGCAGCGACAGGAAGATCGTGCGCGCGCTGGCGGCGATCTCGTCGACCGAGGCGGTCTTGACGCCATCGGCGGCGAGGCGCTGTAGCGGCGCGGCATCGAAATCGGCCGCGAGGATCGAGGCGCCGCTCTTGCGCGCCAGATTGCGGCACATCGGCTCGCCCATGGTGCCGACGCCGATGAAACCAATGATGTCCGTCATGTTGTCCCGTTCAGTCGACGATGAAAAGCTTGGCGCCCACCGGCGTCTTCGAGCGGTGCGCGAGATCGCCGTCGGCCACCTGATAGCTCTGGCCCGGCTTCAGCACGACCGTGCGGCCATCGGCCAGTTCGGTCTGCAGCTCGCCTTCGAGCACCAGCAGCACATGGCCCTTCTGGCACCAGTGATCGGCCAGGTAACCGGGCGTGTACTCGACCATGCGCACGCGGATGTTGTTGAAGTTCTTCGTACGCCAATAGGCCTTGCCGGTCTCGCCGGCATGCTCGGTGCGCTCCACGCCGTCCCACTCGGTCGTACCGAAGGGAATGTCGAACATCAGCATGCGGTCAGCTCCTTTTCTGCGGCCCGGTCTAGCATGAATCAGGCAGCCGACCAGACCGCGAGTTCATAGCCATCCGGATCCTGGAAATGGAAGCGCCGGCCGCCGGGAAAGCTGAACGCCGGCTTGACGATTTTGGCGCCGGCCTCTTCGAGTTTGGCCTGTGCCTTGGCGAGGTCGTCGGCATAGACGATCACCAGCGGCCCACCGGGCTTCACCGGCCCTGTGTTGGTGAAGCCGCCCGTCAGGCGTCCGTCGGTGAACTCGGTGTAGGTTGGACCGAAGTCGGTGAAGGTCCAGCCCAGGGCCAGACCGTAAAAGACCTTGCTGCGGGAAATGTCGCCGACGTTGAATTCGATAGTGTCGATCTGACGGTCGCTGCCGCGCACAGCCATGAGTGTCCCTTGGATGAAAAGTGCTTCTCACGACCGCGATGGAGCCAGTGTCGCCGTTGGCCAGAGCTTGTCGCCGGATTTGAGCGCATCGACAACGCCGCCCAGTACCGCATCATGCCCCGGCGCCGCCGCAAGATAGTCGGCAAGCCTGCGGCCCTGCTCGTCGAGATAGGTCTCACTGGATAGCGCGAGGCTGGAAATTCCATCGACACGAAATGTCCGGAAGTCGGCCACGTTCTCGCACCATGCCCCCAAGGTCCAGCTGCCGCCCCAGTATGCGAGGACCAGCGGCCAGACAACGCGATCGCTGGTCTCGGCAAAGGGCCGGGGATAGTTGAGAGCCACCTTGCGGCGGGCGCCGATGGCGCCGCGCAGCACCGACAGATGGTCGGCGATGACGGTCGGCACATGTCCGCCCGGCACGATCATGGCGCCGTAGGCCAATCTCGGCCGGCTGGCTGCCGGCAAAACGGCATCGACCTTGGCGAGAACCTGCCCGGCTGCCTCGGCAAGGCCCGCGTCGGCCCATGTCCGGACGATGCTGGCGCCCAGATGCAGGGCTTGCAGCTCCTCATCCGTGAACATCAGCGGTGGAATCTGGTAACCGCGCTTGATGCGATAGCCAACACCGGCTTCACCCTGGATCGGCACGCCCGAGGCGATGAGGCTGCGGATGTCTCGATAGACGGTCCGGGTCGTCACACCGAGCATTTTCGCCAAGCGTTTGCCGGTAACGATGCGCTCGTAGCCGGTCGTCAGCACGATCTGGAACAGACGATCCGCGCGTCGCATCGATTAATGCCTCTGTAGGACTGCTGACAGACTGTTGTCAGCTGGGTTGTGCCGGCTCTCTATCGCAGCCCCGGCAGGGCAAGTAGACGTCATCGAACAAGCAGTGAAAAGGGCAAGACAATGGTCAATATGCTGAATTGGTACGAAATACCGGCAACCGACTTCGCACGTGCGGTGAGGTTCTACGAGACGGTTTTGGCGATCACGGTCCATGCCCAGGAAATGAACGGCATGAAGGTAGGCTTCATGCCGCAACAAGGCGACTCGGTCGGTGGAGCGATCATGGCCGGCCCCGGACAGTCGCCATCGGGTTCCGGCATCACGATCTACTTCAAAGGCGGCGTCGATCTCGCCGTGCCGCTGGCCCGGGTCGAGCCGGCCGGCGGTCGCCTCCTCATGCCGAAGACTCTGGTCTCGAAACAGATCGGCCACATCGCCCTCTTCCACGACACCGAAGGCAATCGCGTGGGCTTGCATTCGATGGAATGACGCCGGCGATCGCAAGGGCTCGCCCGTTACTTTTTATCGAGGATTGGACCGACAAATGTACCGTATCGCCTCTGCCGCGCTGATCGCCCTTATGGCCACCTACAACACGGTGAGGGCGCAGTCGCCCGCTCCCATTCCCCCCGCTGCCAGTCCCGTGGTTCATGTCGAGATTCTCGGGGTCGATGCGCCGCGCCTGCAAAAGTTTTACGGCGATCTCTTCGGCTGGAGCATGACGCTCAATCCCGTCGGTTATGGCTATGTGCCGGTCCAGCCGACCGCGCCGGTCAAGCTGACGGGCGGTATCGGGCCCAGCCCGCAACGCCAACCCCTGGTTATCTTCTACGTCAAGGTGGCTGATCCCGGCGCAACGCTCAAGCGCGCCGAACAACTGGGAGGCCGCGTCGTCATACCGGCGACCGACGTGCCGGGCGGCATCACCTTCGCGCGCTTTGCCGATCCCGAAGGCAATGTCGTCGGCCTCGTGCGCCGGCCGGACTGACAAGGCGGCGCTATTCGACCTGCGCCAAGACACGCGTCAGGCTCTCGCGGCCGCGATAAAGCACGGAACGCCAGCCCAGCGCACGCGTGGCGTCGACATTGGCCGGCGTGTCGTCGACGAACAGGATCGAGCGTGAATTCTGCACGCCCATGCGCGCCTGGGCATTGGTGAAGAACACCCGGTCGGGCTTGCAGACGCCGAGGGCGGCCGAATAGATGATCTCGTCGAAATGCGCGGCGAGGCCGGCATTCTCGCTCAGCCAGGCGACGCGGTGATGCTCCTGGTTGGTGGCGGCGAAGACCCGCGCGCCGGTACGTTGCCGCCATGCCGCGACATCGGCCAGCAGCTCGCGGTCGATGACGCTGTCGCGTTCGAACCAGTACTGGACGAACTCCTCGAGCCGGTCGCCGAGCCCCTTGGGCACGAAATAATCCTGCAACGCGACGAAGAGGTCGAGGCGGCCACGCAGCACTTCCATGAACTCGGCGCGGAAGAAATCGCGCGCCATCTCGTCGTGATCGAAGCCCCAGTCCTGCTTCAGCGTTGCGTACCACGGCACGGCCGAACCCGGCCCCGCCAGCGAGACGACACCATCGATATCGAGGACGAGAACGGTACCTGAATCGGCCATGGGCCCATGCTACAGCAATCGGCGTCATGAAACTCCTCGTGCCCGCCCTCGCCGAACTGCCCGCCTATGCCGACGCGCTGCGCCGCGGCTGGTCGCCGGACAATATCCGCCTCAAGGCCGCCGCCGATGAAGAACTGGCGAAGATCGCCGCCGATCCGGCGGCCTTCGTTGCCAGCCTCGACGACCCCGAGGCCAAGGGTGGCCCCATCACGCTGCCCGACGGCTCGCAGATCAAGCGGTTGCCCGGCTACCGGCGCTGGCTGTGGGATGGCGAGTTCTGCGGCTCAATCAATTTCCGCTGGCAGAAAGGCACCTCGGCCCTGCCCCCTGCCGTGCTCGGCCACATCGGCTATGCCGTCGTGCCGTGGAAGCGCCGGCTTGGATACGCTTCGTGCGCGCTGGCACTGCTGCTACCCGAGGCCCGCAGGCAAGGCCTCGATCACGTTCTGCTGACGACCGATACCGAAAACGTCGCCTCGCAGGGCGTGATCACGGCCAATGGCGGCGTGCTGGTCGAGCGCTTCAACGCCGGCGTCCTCTACGGCGACAAGGAACAGCTGCGCTTCCGCATCCCGCTCTGATACAGCTTGATCCGGCGATGAGCATCGAAGTCTGGGCGGCCTTCGCCGCCGGACAGGGCTGGCGCATGGCGCTGCCCATGGCCATCGGCGTGGCGCTGGGCGACTTCACCGCCATGACGCTCTCGATGCTGGGCCATGCCTGGATCGTGACGGCGCTCAATCCCAAGAGCATCACCTTCTCGTGGCCTTCCTGCCGCAGTTCCTCGATCCCAAGGCCGACTTTGCGACGCAGATTCTGATTTTCGAATCGACCTTCCTCGTGCTCGCTTTCGCCAATGTCCTGGGCTACGCGTTGGTCGCCGCGCGGGCCCGACGCCTGGTGCGCAACGAGCGCGTCATCGGGATTTGCCGTTTCCCATCGACTTCCCACACTGGTGGGAAGCCTCCGATATCGATTAAATGGGCAACAAACCCGATTCTTCCCACTTTCCCGCCGCCCCCTCGTCTTGCGGCGGATGCACATCTGATTCCCGGAAATGTCGGAGGTCCGCTCTGTTCAGCCGGAGGAGTGGCCGGCTGCCGTCCGTCGCTCCATGGCGTAACGCACAAGCGCCGCAAAGCGATAGAGGCCGTGGACGAACTTGCCGTAGGGCATCGTCAGGAACAGGCCGAAGACGACGCCAAGATGAACCGCGAGCAGCATGCCCATGGCCGGTGTGGTGCGCAGGACCAGCAGCAGCAAGCCGGTCAGGCTGGTGAGGAACAGCATGGCGAGGAAGGCCACGTCCATGCCGTGGCGTGCCTTGTCCTGGATATCGGGGTCGCGCTTGCCCTTGGCGAGCAGCAGGCCGACCGGGCCGATCAACAGGCCGATGCCACCCAGCGTGCCCAGCACCACCGGTAGGTCGTACCAGGGGTACGGCGAGATGCGGGCGAAGACGTAGTGATAGAGCGTGGCGACCGAGGTCGAGGCGAAGCACAGGCCGAAGCCGTAGAAGGTCAGATGGTGGTAGATCTTGCGGGTGTCGGTCGGCCGCTCCTCGTCGTTCATGCAGCCAACGCCGCCGCCATCGAGGTACTTGAGCGAGCCGGCATCCTTGATCGCCTGCCACAGCGCAGCCCAGGTCACCGGCCCTGCCCCATCGCCGCCGCTGTCCTTCCAGAACATTCGCACGCCCATGGTGAGTGCCACGACGGCATAGAGCGTGACGGCGAGGAACAGCCCGATCATCGCGTTGTGCGGCATCAGGCGGAAGAAGGCGCCGGAGCCGGTCTGGCTGGCGAACATCACCGCCGGATTGTTGAAGGCCATGAAGCCGCCAATGAAAGCCGCGACCGACACTACAGCGATCAGAGCGACGGAAAGTCCGTTGCGGGCGAACAGCCCGGCGCAGGCGCGCGGCCAGGCGTAATCGGCGTAGGAGTTCGCCCGCACCTCGGAGAGAACCTTGGGCACATTGACGTTGAAATCGTGCGGCGGCGAGAATTGGCAATCGTAGTAGCAGGCGCCGCAGGAATGGCAGAGGTTGGCGAGGTAGTTGAGATCGCCCTGGCCAAAGCCTGTGCGCATCTCCATCGCCGGAAAGACGGCGCAAAGGCCTTCGCAATAGCGGCAGGAGTTGCAGACCGTCATCAGACGGTCGGCCTCCTTCAGGATAGAGGTCGGCAGGTCAGTTCCGGGCATTTTTTGACGCCGAGTTGCCGGCGATGCGCCCGAAGACGCTGCCGATGGTCATGCCGATGCCGGCCGCATAGCCTTTGCCCAGCACATTGCCGGCCATGATCTCGCCGGCGGCGAACATATTGGCCGAAGGCCTTCCGTCGGCCATGACCATGCGCGCCTCCTTGTTCACCTTGGTGCCGAGATAGGTGAAGGTGATGCCGGGCCGCACGGGATAGGCATAAAATGGCGCCGTCTCGATCTTGCGCGCCCAATGGGTCTTGGGCGGCGCCAGACCCTCGGTGTGGCAGTCGTCGAGGATGGTGTGATCGAAGGTGCCCGGCCGCACCGCCGAATTGAAATCCTGCACCGTCTTCTCGAGCGCCGCTGGATCGAGGTCGAACTCGCCGGCCAGCTCGGCGATGGTCTCGCCGCGGATCGCCGGATAGAGCGAGGGCATGAACATTTTGAGCGAAGGCGCATCGAAGACGATGTAGGCAATCTGGTCGGGCTGCCCCGCGACGAGGCGGCCCCATATGGCATAGCGCTTGGGCCAGACGTCCTCGCCCTCGTCGTAGAAGCGCTGGGCGTGCTTGTTGACGACGATGCCGAAGACCACGCAGTCGAGCCGGGTGATGATGCCGCCGTCGTACTTGGGCGCGCGCGCGTCGATCGCCACGGCATGGCATTGCGTCGGATCGCCGATCTGCTGCACGCCCTTGTCGAGCAGCATCTTCAAGATGGTGCCCCTGTTGTTCTTCGAGCCGCGAATGAGAAAATTGTCGGCGGCCTCGCCCCAGTATTGCTTCAGCCATTCGATGTTGGATTCGAAGCCGCCCGCTGCCGCCACCAGCGTCGAGGCGCGCACACGGGTGCGTCCCTCGCCTTTGCCGAAAGTCGCGGATAGGAACATGCCGTCCTCAATCTCCATCTCGGTGACTTCGGCCTCGTAGCGCACATCGATGCCGATCTTCCGCGCCGTGGCATAGAGTGCATTCAGCATGGCGCGGCCGCCGCCGAGGAAGAACGAGTTGGTCCGGCCCAGACTCAAAGTACCGCCGAGCGAGGGCTGGAAGCGCACGCCCTGCTCGGCGATCCAGGTCAGCATCTCCTTGGATTCGTGGATCATGTGGCGGGCCAGTGGCTCGTCGGTCTGGCCGCCGGTGACGCGCAGCAGGTCGTCCCAGAACTCTTCCTCGCTATAGGGACCCGACAGCGTATCGGTGGCGGCGTCATGGGCGCAGCGCATGTTGCGGGTGTGGCGGGTATTGCCGCCGCGCCAGAACTGGTCGGCCAATTCGAGCACGAGTACAGAAGCGCCGTTGCGCCGCGCGGCAATGGCAGCGCACAAGGCGGCATTGCCGCCGCCGATCACCAGTACGTCGTATTTTTTCTCAAGCTCGATCAAAACGCCCTCTGCTGGGCGGAGACATTGCGGCAGGCCTTGCCCGAAGGCAACCGGTCAGCCCGGAGGCATCGCGTACCTACGCGCTGCGCACGGTCGCCTCGACGCAATAGCCGGCGGCGCAGCCCGTGACGATCGGCGCCTGCTTCATCGCTGGCTACTTGCGTTCGGGCTCGCTGACAAAGGCGATTTTGCCAAGACCAACCTTGGAGGCATCGGCCAGGGTCTCGGCGACGAAGCTGTAGGTCACGCTTTTGTCGGCGCGCAGGTAGATTTCCGGCTGCGGGCGCTTCCTACCCTCCTCGGCAAATTTGAGGGCGGCGTTCTCGCGGCTGATGACCTCGCCGTTCCAGTAGCGCACGCCCGTGCCGTTTATCGCGAACTCGATCTTCTCGGTCTTTACGATATCGGGGTTCGAACTCGCTTTGGGAAGGTCGAGCTTGACCGTCTGCGTGAGCAGCGGCGCGGTGACGATGAAGATGACCAGCAACACGAGCACCACATCGATCAGCGGCACCATGTTGATCTCCGACATCGGCGAGCCGGATGTCTTGCGTTCGAAACTGCCGAAAGCCATGGGTCGGCCCTCCTCTTACTGAGCGGAAGCGAGTGTCGGCGGCGTGCCGGGGCGCAGCGATCGGACCTGGGCGCTGGCGGTGGCCGAGCCCTGAAGGGCCTGCCCCATCGACAGGAAGGTGAGCAGCTCGAAGGCGAAGGCATCGAGCTTGGCCGTCAGCACGCGGTTGGAACGCGTCAGCCAGTTGAAACCCATGACCGCCGGCAGCGCCACGGCAAGGCCGATGCCGGTCATGATCAGCGCCTCGCCGACCGGGCCGGCCACCTTGTCGAGCATGCCCGAGCCCGACATCCCGATGGCGACCAGCGCGTGATAGACGCCCCAGACGGTACCGAAGAGCCCGACGAAGGGCGCCGTGGCGCCGATCGTCGCCAGCATGGTGAGGCCGTTTTCCAGCGAGGTGGTTTCCTCGTCGAGGACCTTCTTGATGGTGCGCGTGAGGAACTCCTGCTGGCTGCCCGCCTCCTCCAGCTTGGCCGCGCCATAGCGCGCGTGATGCGCCTGGGCGTGCAGCGAATGAGCCGTGAGATGACCAAAGGGCTCGCGCACGCCGTGGATGTTGAGCTCGTTCTGCACCGCCTCGAGCGACGTTGCACTCCAGAAGAAGTCGAGAAATTTCTGGCTGCGCCGCGTGCGGATGATCTGGCTGATGCCCTTCATGACGATCAGGTACCAGGAAATCGCCGACATTAGCGTCAGCACGACGAGCAGGACCTTGGCGACCCCGTCCGCTTGCGCGAGGAAATGGCCGAAGCCCATCGCCGATGTGTCACCCATGAAACACCTCTACTTTACTGCAACACAAAATTGATCGGGATCAAGACCCAAACCGGCTGCGCCGCGCCGCCTTCCATGAACGGCCGGAAGCGCGCATTGCGCACGGCCGTCAGGGCGGCCTCGTCGAGAGCGGCGTGGCGCGAAGACGTTTGCACGCTGACCTGCGCGGCCCGGCCAGCGATATCGACGAGGACACGCAGAGTGACCGTGCCCTGCTCATTCGCCCGTTTTGAACGAGCGGGATAAACGGGCGATGGCGGCTCCAAGTACTGGACCTGCGAGGCCGTTACCGTGCGCGGTGCGGCAGGCGCCTGGGGCGCAGCCGGTTGCGGGGTGGCCTCGACGGGGACCGGCGGACGCGGCTGCGGCCGCACCTGCGGTTTGGGCGGTGGCGGAGGTGGGGGCGTCGCGGCCACCGGGAAGACGGGCGGCGGCAGATCGGGTGGCGGCGGATCGAGCTGTGTTTCGAGTTTGGGCATCTCCGGCGGCTGCAGATCGACCGGCGGCGGTTCGTCGGGTAGCGGCAGATCGGGATCGACCTGCGGCGTGGGCGTTTCGGCGGGCACCATGCGGACTTCCATCGGCGCCACCTCGCCGACGATCAGACGCGCGGCCTGGACCCGGCTCAACGCCCAGCCACCGACGATGTGAAGGACAATGACCAGCCCCAGCAATCCGCGCCGCACCCAAGGGGACAGCGGCTCGCACAATGCCGGTACGGCATCGCCCTGCATCGAGAGGGTGGCCAGAGGGGTCGAGACACTCATGTTATACTATAACTGGAACGGCGACAGCCCGAGCGCAACCGTTACCGTCACCGCGACAGCCAGAATCGACAAGCCGATCAGACGGCGGCGGTTGGTGTCGATCCAGAGGATGACGCCACTGATCGACAGTAAAATCAGGCTGCCCGCCAGGGTATCGATCAGCAAGATCCAGGCGGCCGGCATGCCGGTGCCCTTGTGGAGGTTGGTCAGCGTGGCAATCACGCCATTGGTCGTGGTGCGCAGGCTGGCCGATTTGTTGCCGGCCCAGTATTCGACCTGAAATACCTTGTTCGGCCCGCCGAAATTGAAGGTCCAGCGCTCCGGCTGCATCGGTGGGCGCGGCGCGTCGGCGCCGGCAGGCCGGGGATTTTCGACCCAGGGCGCGGGCCGCGCGCGCTCGACGCGCTGGTTGAACGGCGGACCGTTGGCCTTGAGTTCCGTCTGCAGCCAGGCAGCCATTGCTTCGGCCGTTGCCGGCACGGGATCGGGCAGCGCGATGCGTGTGTTGACTTGCTGCTGGTCCGGCAGCTCGATCTTCATCACGGCGCGATGGTTGAGCCAGATACCGCTCAGGCCAGTGATCAGGCCGAGCAGCGCGCCCCAGAGGCCAAACCAGCCGTGAGTCTTGCGCACCCAGCGCACGAAGACGATCCAGCGGTCGCTTCTAGGACGAGCGGCAACGAAGATGCTCACGTGTCGCTCCATTGGCGCAGGAGGTTGTGGTAGCAGCCGATCAAAGAGCGTCGGGCGCCCTCGTCGGCGCCCGTTTCATTGAGAATCTGGATGGCGGTATCCATTTCGTAGAGGATCGAGCGCTGCAGGTCGTCGCGCACGAGGCTCTGGATCCAGAAGAAGCAGGCCAGCCGCGTGCCGCGCGTGATGGGCAGCACCTTGTGCAGGCTGGTCGCGGGATAGATCACCAGGTCGCCGGCGTTGAGCTTGATGCTTTGCGTGCTGAACGCCTCGACGACTTGCAACTCGCCGCCGTAGTAGGACGCTGGATCGTTGAGGAAGAGCGTCGCCGAGATATCGGTCCGGATCTTGGAGCCGTTCTGCGGATGCAGGCGCACGCTGCCGTCGTGATGAGCGCCGAAGGTCATGCCGACGCCATAGCGGTTGAACATCGGCGGATAGACGACGTTGGGCAGCGCCGCGCCGATGAAGATCGGGTGGCGCTCCAGTGCGCCCAGCACGATGCGCTGGCAGGCCAGCGCCACTTCCGAGCGTTCTTCGACCTGCTGATTATGCTTGACCGCCGCGCCCTGGTAGCCGGCGGTCACGCGACCGTCGACCCAGGCCTCGGTTGCGCGCTCGAGGCGATCCCGCACGCTGACCAACTTGGCGGCGTCGAGAACGTTTGGAACGCAAACGAGCACTGTTTCTTTCCTGCCGGTGCCGTCAGAAGTGCTTGGTCACCGTCAGCATGCCGGTGCGGCCCGTTCCCGGAACCGCACGGCCGCCGTCGGACGCGATCAGCTGGTCGTAATAATAAACATCGCTGACGTTGAAGACGTTGAGACGGATGTCGAAGGTGTCCGCCTTGTAGGCAGCCGTCAGGTCGAAGCGGACATAGGCCGGCACCTGCACGGTGTTATTGTTGTTGACATAGCGCTGGCCCACGTAGAAAGCGCCACCGCCGATTTCCCAGTTCTGCAGGAACGTATAGGTCGTCCAGAGCGATCCCGAATGGGTCGGCGTATTGAGCGGCACGTTGCCCATCAGGCCGGCGCCGACGCCATTGACGATCTTGGCGTCGAGATAGGTGTAGCCGCCAAAGACCTGCAAATCGTCCGAGATCCGGCCGGAGAAGCCGGCACGGCCGCCCTTGACGGTTATTTGGCCGGTGGCGTCGAAGCTGCCGGCAACGGACCCCGCGGTTCGGGCATTCATTTTGTCGGTCTGGAACAGCGCGCCGTTCAGCGACAGGTTGCCCCTGAGCAGGTCGATCCTGGCGCCGACTTCCATCGACTTGTTCTCTTCCGGCGGCAGTGGCGTTGTCGTGCCGGTCGTGCCGACGAGCTGTTCAAGCGACGGATTGAACGAGGTGCTGTAGGAGCCGTAGAACGAATACTCGTTGGTCGGTTGCCAGATCAGGCCACCACGGTAGCTGGTGTAATAGATCGTCTGCTGGTTGAAGGCGGCGGTCCTGTTGCCCGCCGTGTTGAACTGGTTGATCGAGTTGCCGACCTTGGCGTCGTAGATGTCGTAGCGAACGCCGGCGACCACCTTCACACCCGGGAAGATTTCCACCGTGTCGCTAACGTAGCCCGCGATCGACTGGGCGTTCGCCGTCGCCAGATTGCCCAGCGTGTTGGTGACGTTGTTGGGCGAACTGCCCTGGGCTCCGGCGCCGACGGGCGTGCAGGCCACGAAGCCGGCGGCCAGCGGGAAGCCGTTGCAGTTGCCGGTACGCAGATAGGTCTGATTCCAGTAGCTGTCGTAGCCGACTTCGAGGCCGACCAGGGCGTTGTGCTTGACCGAACCTGTGTCGAACTTGGCGTTCAGCTCGGTGAGGTTCGTCACCGTGAAGTCGTAGATCTTGCGGTCGCGGCTCTGCTGGCGAACGAAGAAATTGGACAGCGGGAAAGCGCTGTGCGGCACTGCCGTAAAGCCGCCACCGCCGCCCGGGGTGCCGATGGCGTTGCCCGAGGTTTCGCGCACGTCGGTGTTGACGTAGTTGAACTGCGTCTGGTTGCGCAGCTTCAGGTCCTTGTCGAATTTGTGCTCGATCGTGGCGCCCAGCGAGATGATGTCCTGTCCGGTGCGGTCGTCCTCGAAGCCATAAGACGTGTTGCGGCCAACCTGTGCGGGATAGCCGTTGAACGGCGGAATGCCGTAGTCGGTCTGGTCCTTGTTGTGTTGCAGCAGCGCCGTCAGCGTGATCTCGGTTGGCGTGCCGATACCGAATTTCACCGACGGCGCGATGCCGAAGTCGAGCACGCCGGTATGGTCGCGCGTTGTCGTCGAGCCAGCCTGGAACATCATGGCCACGCGGCCGGCCGAGGTCTCGGACATCGGGATATTGACGTCGCCAGTGCCGCGCACGAGACCGTTGGTCGTGACCGCGCCGGTGATCTCCGTCGCTTTCTTGAGCGACGGCTTTTTCAGCACCTGGTTGATGACGCCGCCGGTCGAGCCGCGGCCGAACAGCATCGACGACGCCCCCATCAGCACCTCGATCTGCTCCAGGGCGAAGGTGTCGCGGAAGTACTGGCCGCGGTCGCGCGCGCCGTCGAGGAACAGGTCGGTACGGGCCGAGAAGCCGTTGAGGTTGATGTTGTTGCCGATCTGGCCGCCCTCGGAGCCGCCGAGCGTGACGCCCGGCACGCTGCGTAGCGCGCTGACAAGCGAGGTGGCGCCCTGTGACTGAATCAAGGCCTTGTTGATGATCGTGATCGACTGCGGCACGTCGCGGACGTCGCCGCCGACCCGCTGAAGCGAGGGCGTCGGGGTGTTGAAGTCCGCGCTCGGGCGGGTGCCGGTCACGATGACAGGCTTCATAGTCGCCGGTGCTGCATTAGGGTCGGCGGGCGTCGGGTTGGGTGCTGGCGTCGTCGGCGTCGCCTGAGCCACGTCCTCGGCCAAGGCCGCTCCCGGCACGGCGAGAATTCCCACCATGGCAGTCTTTACGGCAATACGACGCTTACGCACGATTGACCTCCCCCAAGGCGTTACTTGGAGGTTATTAATAGTCATTCGCAATTAGTCTGTAAATGCGAATCGTTCGCACATAGAGATGCCGCGTATCACAGCTCCCGGATTCACAGGTCGCGGAAAGATTGGCGTGCCCGGCTGGATTCGAACCAGCGACCTACCGCTTAGAAGGCGGTTGCTCTCATCCCCTGAGCTACGGGCACGTAACGCGGACTAGTGGGTCCAGCGACCGACGCGGGTATAGGCGAAGTTGTCGGCATAGGCCTTGGCTCTCACCGGGCGGCCTTGGGGCTGCTCGACGGTGTACTGCCAGCCGTTCTTCTCGGCATGGGCTTTGGCCTCGTCCAGGCTGGCGAAATAGAGCTTCACCTGGATCATGGTGTCGTTCGAACTGGTCCAGCCCATCAGCGGATCGACCTGCTTGGGGGACGGTTCGGCCTCGAGCAGCCACTCGCTGGTATTGCCGCTGCCGGACTGCATGGCCGACTTGGCTGGCTTGAAGATGCGAACCTGCATGGTCTCACTCACTTCTCACTGTGCGGCGGTGGTCGGGGCGGCAGGATTTGAACCTGCGACCCTCTGGTCCCAAACCAGATGCGCTACCAGACTGCGCTACGCCCCGCCGCAAACGCATGATGACGCGCCGTTCTCTACCAGCGGCGGGCCCGGCTCGAAAGCGCAAATTCCAGATGCTACAGTGAGTCATGTTTGACCAGACTCCCGAGCAAGGCGGCGGCGGCAATGGCCGGTCGCCCTCGATCAATGTCCTGGGCGGAGCGCTGAAGCCCTGCTCGTCCGAGCCGCTGACCGGCTTCTACCGCGACGGCTGCTGCAATACCGGCCGCGACGACCGCGGCGTGCACACGGTCTGTGTCGTCCTGACCGCCGATTTCCTCGCCTTCTCGAAGCGCTCTGGCAACGATCTCAGCACGCCCCTGCCCCAATACGGCTTTCCGGGCCTCAAGCCCGGCGACCGCTGGTGCCTCTGCGCCCTGCGCTGGAAGGAAGCCCTCGACGCCGGCGCCGCCCCGCAGGTCGTGCTCGAAAGCACCCATGCGGTGACGCTGCAGGTCGTCTCGCTGGCCGAATTGAAGAAATACGCGCTGCAGATCAACTAGGCTTCGATGAACTGACAGCGGGTCTGGATGCGGCCATCGACAGACGGGAGGCTGGCGGTCGAGGTCGGCACCTTCACGGGCTATTCGTCGCCGTGCGTCGCCGAAGTGCTGCCGGCCGACGGCAAGCTCTATTGCTGCGACGTCAGCGAGGAATGGACGGCTGTCGCCCGGCGCTACTGGCGCGAGGCCGACGTCGAGGCCGCATCGAACTCACCGTTGCGCCGGCCCTCGGCACCCTCGACCGGCTGCTGGCGCAGGGTCTCGAAGGCAAGGTCGACATCGCCTTCATCGACGCCAACAAGAACGACTACGACGCCTATTACGAGCGCTGTCTCAGGCTGGTGCGCAAGGGCGGCCTCATCCTGGTCGACAACGTCCTGTGGGGCGGCCGGGTGGTCGATCCGGCGCGCACCGACGACGACACGAAGGCCATCCGCGCCCTCAACGCCAAGCTCCAGGCCGACGGGTGCGTCGACCTCGCCCTGTTCTCGGTCGGCGATGGAATGACCTGCACCCTGAAGCGCTGATTGAAGCGTTAGGCGTTGCCGAAGATCTTGTGTTTGACCTTGTCGCCCGGCTTGATGCCGAGCAGCCGCGCCGAACCACCGTTGATCTCAAGCACGCCACGCACCGGGTGCTCGCTCGGCACGGCGTCGGTCGACAGCGGCACGGCATTGGCATGGACGTGACGGATCGTGCCATCGCCGGCGATGAACACCATGTCGAGCGGGATCAGGGTGTTCTTCATCCAGAAGCTGACCGGCGCGTCCTGAAAGAAGTCAAACAGCATGCCCTCATAGGCTCCGAGCTTCTCGCGGAACATCAGGCCGCGCGAGCGCTCGGCTTCGTTCAGGGCCAGTTCGACTTCGAACGTAATCTCGCGGGCGGCGGTAACCACCACGAGCGAGGATTTCTCGAACTTGATCTCGGCGCCCTGGCCCCGTGCGGAGCTTGCGGCCAAAGCCAGAGGCGCTGCAAAAACGAGGCGGCGGCCGAGGCGGGTGTTCTGAAGGATGGATGCCATGCGATGGCATAGAACGTCATGGCCAAATTCGTCAAACCGATGGCATAGTGTCGCCCATCATCGGGGGGAGCCGCGCCGCGGCTGAGAGGTTCGCAAGAACGACCCCGGAAACCTGATCCGGTTAGTACCGGCGTAGGGACGGGTGAGTTTGTCGATCGTGGCCCCTTCTCTTTCCGTGCGTGACGCCCGCATCGCCTTTGGCGATCGTGTGGTGGCCGATCGCCTGACTCTCGAGTTCCCCACGGGCAAGACAACCTGCCTGCTGGGCCGCAGCGGCGTCGGCAAGACCTCGCTGCTGCGCTGGCTGGCGGGACTGCTGCCCGGAACGACGCCTGCCGGCCGCGTCGCCTATATGGCGCAGCAGGACCTGTTGCTGCCCTGGCTCGGGGTTCTCGACAACGTCGTGCTGGGTTACCGGCTGCGTGGCGATGCCGCAGCGCTTGCTGCCGCGAAGCCAAAAGCGCGCGAGCTGCTCGATCAGGTCGGCTTGGGCGACCGGCTGCAAGACAGGCCAGCCACGCTTTCCGGCGGCATGCGCCAGCGCGCCGCCTTGGCGCGCACGCTCTGCGAGGACCGACCGCTGGTGCTGATGGACGAGCCCTTCGCCCATCTCGACGCGGTGACGCGCCTGGAACTGCAGGACCTCGCCGCCCGCCTGCTCGCTGGCCGCACCGTCGTGCTGGTGACGCACGATCCGCTCGAAGCCCTGCGCATGGGCCATCAGGTCCGCGTGCTCTCGGGAGTCCCCTTCACCGCCGGCGCCGTCCTGGAGCCGCCTGGCCCCGCGCCCCGCGATCCGGCGGATCCGACGTTGCTGGTATTGCAAGCCCGACTGCTCGCCGAGTTGCGCGCATCATGAGGCCACTGATCACCGCACTTGGCTTGCTGGCGGCCTGGGAAGCCGTGGTGTGGGCAACCGGCGTGCCCTTCTACATCCTGCCGCCGCCGTCGCGCGTCGCCGGGGCGATGATCGAGCGATACGACCTGCTGCTTGGCCTCCTGCTGGGCGCCGCGCTCGCCATCGTCCTGGCCGCTTCGGCAACCTGGCGGCGCTGGGCCTTGCCGCTGGTGATTGTCTCGCAGGCCATTCCCGTCATCGCCCTGGCGCCGCTGCTGGTGCTGTGGCTGGGCTACGGCATGGCCTCGAAAGTAGCGATGGCGGCCCTCGTGATCTTCTTCCCGGTGGTCAGCACGCTCTACGACGGCCTGCGTCGCACCGATCCGGGCTGGCTCGACCTTGCCCGCACCATGGAAGCGAGCCCACGTGCGGCATTGCTGCAGATCCGCCTGCCGGCCGCCCTGCCCGCCTTCGCCTCGGGCGCGCGCATCGCTGCCGCCGTGGCGCCGATCGGCGCGGTGATCGGCGAATGGGTCGGCGCCAGTGCCGGCCTCGGCTTTCTCATGACCCAGACCCTGGCGCGCGGACAGACGCCGCTCGCCTTCGCCGCCCTCTTCCTGCTTTGCCTGCTCGGCCTCGCACTCTACGTCGCGACGGACCGCGCAGCCCGAGCCCTCGTGCCCTGGCAATTGCCCCAAGGAGACTGACTCATGCGCTTCTGCATTCGACTCATCACAGTGCTTGTCCTGGCGAGCCTCGCCTTCCCCGTCGCGGCGCAGGACAAGGTGCGCGTCCTGCTCGACTGGTTCGTCAATCCCGACCACGCCGCGCTGGTGATCGCCCAGCAGCGAGGCCTCTTCGCCAAGCAGGGACTGGAAGTCGAACTGATCGCGCCAGCCGATCCCAATGCACCGCCCAAGCTGGTGGCCGCCGGCCAGGCCGACTACGCCGTCTCCTACCAGCCGACGCTGCAGATGCTGGTGGCCGAAGGACTGCCGCTGGTGCGCGTCGGCGTGCTGGTGGCGCAACCGCTCAATTCGCTGGTCGCGCTCGACAATGGCCCGATCAAGAGCATCGCCGACTTCAAGGGCCGCAAGATCGGCTATTCGATCGCGGGCTTCGACGAGGCCGTTCTGGCAGCGATGCTGGAGAGCGCCGGTCTCACGATGAAGGACGTGACGCTCATCAACATCAACTTCGCGCTGACCACGGCACTGATGAGCAAGCAGGTCGACGGCGTGATCGGCGCCTTCCGCAATTTCGAGCTCAACGAGCTCGAGATCGCCAAGTCCAAAGGCCGCATGTGGACCGTCGAGGCGAGCGGCGTGCCGCTCTATGACGAATTGATCGTCATCGCCAAACGCGAGACCGTCGATGCGGCGCGAACGAAGAAGTTCCTCGCCGCTCTCAAGGAAGCGACGGCCTGGCTCAAGGCCAATCGCGACGAAGCCTGGGCGCTGTTCTCGAAATACGGCAAGGATCTCGATAACGACCTCAACAAGGCGGCCTGGCGGGATACCCTGTCGCTGCTGGCCGACGATCCGGTCGCGCTCGACCGCGCGCGCTACGACGCCTTCGCGGCCTTTCTCGTGAAGCGTGGATTGATCAAACAGGCGCCGGCGCCGGACAACTACCTGCGCGATATGAAGTAAGAGGCTTCAACCCGGCTGGATTTCGACGACCTGCAGGCCCTTCTGCCCTTCGGCGACGCGGACCATCACCTTTTGGCCGGGTGCCAGAAGTTCCATGCCGTGGCGGCGCAGAACGGCGGCATGGATGAAGACGTCGCCCTCCACTGATTCGCGCGTCACGAAGCCGTAGCCGCGTTCGTTGTTGTACCATTTGACCAAGGCCGAGACGTAATCGCCGACGGGCACGCCCTCGGGCAGCGGCGTCTGCTTGGCGACAGCGGCGACCGCCGTCGTCGGATCGATGTCGAGCACCCGCATGACCTGCCAGCCCTTGGGGCCGCGGACACCGGCGCAAACGACAGTTGAACCGGGCTTGAGGTCTTCATGCCCGGACTGCCGCAACGTCGTTACATGCAGGAACGCATCGCTTCCGTCAGTCTCGAGGGCCAGAAATCCGTAGCCCTTGACGGCATTGAACCACTTTACGCGACCACGCAGCTCAATCGATCCGCCGTCCCCGCCGTTCTCTCCCTGATGGGTCGTCATTTAAACGATCCCTTGTTGTTATTAGGGTCAATCCTAACAGTCTCATCACCCGGCGCAACGACCTTGTGGCGGTTTCAATGGCCAGTGACCAAACTGGGCCGCGATGTAGCCCGCATGTAAGCGAAGGGATGGAAGCAATGTTCAGGACCGACCTATTCAAGGGCAAGCGAGTCCTGGTCACCGGCGGCGGCACCGGACTTGGGAAACTCATGGTCGAGAAATTCGTCGAACTGGGCGCCGACTGCGTGATCTGCGGCCGCCGCGGCAGCGTGCTGGAGGAGACGGCCAGGGAAATCATGGCCAGGCATCCCGGCCGGACGGTCGAGACCCATGCCGTCGACATTCGCGTGGCCACGGCGGTCGAGGAGATGATCGAGCGGATCTGGGCAAACGGACCGCTCGACGGCCTGGTCAACAACGCGGCGGGCAACTTCATCTCGCAGACCAAGGACCTCAGCCCGCGTGCCTTCGATGCCATCGCCAATATCGTCCTGCACGGCACGTTCTACATGACCAATGCCTGCGGCAAGCGCTGGATCGCCGAGAAGCGCAAGGCGAGCGTGATCAGCATCCTGACGACCTGGGTGTGGACCGGCAGTCCCTTCGTCGTGCCCTCGGCCATGTCAAAAGCCGGTGTCGCGGTGATGACGCAGAGCCTCGCTGTCGAATGGGCGCGCCACGGCATCCGCCTCAACGCCATCGCGCCTGGCCCCTTCCCGACCGAGGGCGCCTGGGCTCGCCTCAATCCCCTCAAGGAAGGCGACGACGACCGCTACAAGGGACGCAACCCGATGGGCCGCGTCGGCCGGCCGGGCGAGCTTGCCAATATGGCGGCGTTCCTGATGAGCGAGGAGGTCGAGTATATCAACGGTGAGGTCATCGCCATCGACGGCGGCATGGGCATCATGGGAAACGGCACGTTCTCCAACATGATGGCCTATAGCGAAGAGGATTGGCGGCGCGTGCGCGAGAGCATCCAGTCGACCAATGCGGCCGACAAGGCCAAGCGCAGCTAGAGCTCGCGAATGAAGCGCCCGCCGCGTGCGCCGATGACCAGGCCGGCGAAGTTCGCCGTGAGGTCACGCAGATCGAAGCTACGCTCCGGCACCCAGAGCTGGGCAAATTCGAAACCGACGCCGGCGGCGATCGCCAGCCCCGCCATCGTCCAGGCGAGACGTCGGTCCGGCACCAGGGCGAGCGGCAAGGCAAGCAGGCTGGCATGGGCGAAGATATGGCAAAGCTTGTCGACACCGAGCCCCATGCTCTCGATCATGTCGTTGGAGGGTGGCGTATGTGGACTGACGTAAAGGTAGAACAGCGCGGCCATTGCGACGGCCCAGAAAAGCGCGAAGGCTGGCCAGACGGAACGAAGCACCGCGCGCAATCCAACAATCATCTCGGCTGTCTGAAAGCTTTTGAGAACAATGCTCTGATACATGCTCGCCTCGTTAATGACGAGACTGATACAGAACTTCGTACGTGGTTTCAACGTGCTATGTTATTATCTTAAAGTTGATGTTTGAAGTCGGCAGGCAAATCCCGCGCCTCAATTGAGCCCAACTGTCATGTTTAATTCTCGCCTCCAACGAATTCTCCCGCCGGATCGGTCGAAGACCTTGTCAGTGCCGCAGTTCGCCCTCCCCGTTTTGCCGTTCCAGCGGATGCCCAGGCTGTCCCGCCGCGTGCAGATCGGCACCTTGATCGCCGCCGCCGTTGCTGCCGGCTTCACCTTCGGCGCCGTTGCGCAGACGATCGATGTTCGCCAGTGGCAGGGTGTTTCCGCCGGCACCCGCCAGCCCGAGCAGGTCGTGGCCTCGACACAGGCCGAATGGCGCAGCCTCTGGAGCCGCGTCGGCCTTGCCCCGCCGGAGGGCTTCGAGCCCGGCCGCACCAACGCCGTCGGCATCTTCCTCGGTCCCCGCGCCGAAGGCTCCCATGTGAACGTGATTTCGACCAGCCGCCGGCGCGACCGGATCGTGGTGGTTTTCGAGGAACGGGTTCCCGTCGGCAGCAACACCCTGACGGCCCAGCGGCCGGCGCCGCGCACCATATCGGGCGGTGCTCCGCCCATGGGCGGCCCCGGCAGCGCCGGCTTCGCCGCCGGCAATGCGCCGCCTGCCCCTCCCGCTATGGCCAGCCGGGCACTTCCCGGCCCGACCACGACGCCTTGGGCAATCGTGCTGATCAACCGGTCCGACCTGCCGGTCTCCGTCGAGCAGCGCCTGTTCCGCTGACTCTTAGTGGGAGTGCCTCGGCACGCCCCGCTTCTGCGCGATTTGCTGGAAGTTGACCGCGAAGTCGAGGCAGGCACCGGTCGAAAGCTGTCCCACGAACTGACGCTGCAGCTCTTGCCACGGTGTCTGGCTCGGCACGAGATTCGGCTTCCAGGCCTTCCGGCGCTTTGCCAGCTCCGCCGCGGTGATCATGATATTGGCCGTACGCTTGCCGATATCGACCCGCACCTTGTCGCCGGTCTTGAGCAGCGCCAGCCCGCCGCCGACTGCCGCCTCCGGTGAAGCATTGAGGATCGACGGGCTGGCCGAGGTGCCGCTCTGGCGGCCGTCGCCGATGCAGGGCAACAGCAGAATCCCGCCCTTCACCAGCCGGTCAGGCGGCAGCATGTTCACCACCTCGGCAGCACCAGGGTAGCCGACGGGGCCGGCATTGCGGATGAACAGAATGCTGTTCTCGTCGATCGGCAGCTTCGGGTCGTTGATGCGGTGGTGATAGTCCTCCGGTCCCTCGAAGACGATGGCGGTGCCCTCGAAGGCATCCTTGTCGCCCTTGCGCTCCAGGTACTTCTGCCGGAACTCGGCGGATATCACCGAGGTCTTCATGATCGCCGAGTCGAAGAGATTGCCGCTCATCACGGCGAAGCCCGCCTGCCCCAGCATCGGCTTGTCGTAGGTCTTGATGACCTCGCCATCGGCCGGAGTCGCTGCCTTGAGGTTCTGCGCCATGGTCTTGCCGGTGACGGTCAAGGCGTCGCCATGGAGCTTCTTCTTGCGCAGCAGTTCGCGCATCACGGTCGGCACGCCACCGGCCTGATGGAAGGCTTCGCCCAGGTATTTGCCGGCCGGCATGCAGTTCACCAGCAGCGGGATATCGTAGCCGATCTTGTCCCAGTCGCTGTTTTCCAGTTTTACGCCGACATGGCGGGCGATGGCGTTGATATGCGGCGGGCAATTGGTCGAGGCGCCGAGCGCGCTGGCCGCCACGATGGCATTCTCGAAGGCCTTGCGCGTCATGATGTCGGAGGGTTTCAAATCTTCCCAGACCATGTCGACGATGCGCCTGCCGGTCTCATAGGCGATCTGGCCGCGCTCGCGATACGGGCCCGGAATGGCGGCGCAGCCAGTCAGCGACATGCCGAGCGCCTCGGCCATGCTGTTCATGGAGAGCGCCGTGCCCATGGTGTTGCAATGCCCGACGCTGGGCGCGCTCGAGGCCACCATCTCGACGAACTTTTCCAGATCGATGCGTCCCGCCGCCAACTCCTGGCGGGCGTACCAGACGATCGTGCCCGAGCCGGCGAGGCCGCCGGCGAAATGGCCATCCAGCATGGGACCGCCCGAGAGCACGATGGCCGGGATATTGACCGTCGCCGCGCCCATGATCATGGCTGGCGTGGTCTTGTCGCAGCCGGTCGTCAGCACGACGCCGTCGAAGAAATAACCGTAAAGGCACTCGACGAGGCTGAGATAGGCGAGATTGCGATCGAGCGCCGCCGTCGGCCGCTTGCCGGTCTCCTGGATCGGATGGACCGGGAATTCGATGGGAATGCCGCCGGCATCCCGGATGCCGTCGCGCACACGGCTCGCAAGATCGAGGTGATGCCGGTTACAGGGCGACAGGTCGCTGCCGGTCTGGGCGATGCCGATGATCGGCCGGCCACTGCGCAGCTCGGCCAGTGTCAGGCCGAAATTCATGTACCGCTCGAGATAGAGCGCGGCCATCGTCGGGTCGCCCGGCGCGTCGAACCATTCGCGGCTGCGCAGGCGGCGCTTCCCTTTGCCTTTTTTGACCGATGCCATCGCTTCCATCCCCATTTTTTTGTTTGCCGAGCCTGCGAGAGGATGCGGCGGAAGTCAAAGCATCAGCGCGAAGCCGTCCGCACGACCAACAGAGAACTCAGCACGATAAGGCCCGCTCCGATCAGGGTGGCGCCATCGGGACGGTCGCCCCAGTGCAGCCAGCCGAACAGCATGGCCCAGACGATGATCGTGTAATGCAGCGGCATCACCGATGCCGTCCGCGCCACGCCGAGCGCGGTATTGAACATGAGCCAGCCCAGGCCGACCAGAACGCCCATCGCCGTCATGAGGCCGACCGTCCCAAGATAGAGCGGGTTCCAATAGAACGGCAGGGCGATGGCGCTCGCCACGAGCATGCCGATCATGTGCCAGCCCAGCAGCGTCTCCGGCGAGGCCGCGCGCAGGCGGCGGGTCAGCAGATTGAAAGCTGCATACATCGACATGCCGAGGAGAGCGATAGCATGGGCAGGCGAGACATCGAGGTCGTCGGGCTTCACGATCAGCAGCACGCCGGCGAAGCCCAGGATGACGCTCATCCAACCCAGCGGGCCCGCCCTCTCGCCGAGGACGAAGGACGCCATGATCACCGTCAGCGCCGGCGCCACCTGATAGAGAGTAACCACATCGGTCAGGGTCGCGCCGCGCAACGCGCCATAGAGGCAGGCGAGCTGGCCGATCACCAACGCGACGCGCAGGAAATGCAGCCAGGGCGCTTCGGTTACCCGCAGGCTCGACAGGCCATGGCGCAGCAGCCACGGCGCGATAACCGCCAGTGCCGCGGCCGACTCGATCGCCAGCATCTGCGGGATGCTTGCGACACCGGTCACGTACTTTCCGAGGGCATCGTGCAGGGCGAAGAAAAGCATCGCCAGCACCATCAGCAGAGGACCTCTTTTCATCGTCTCCCTTGAGCCTGCCGGCGCACCATGGGAAACCTCACGGGCAATGTCCACCTCCCCCGCACTCGTCTGTCTCGGCGAACCGATGATCGAGTTCAACCGGCCACGCGAAGGCAACGAACGCAGCTGGCTGCAGGGATTTGGCGGCGACACTTCGAATGCGGCCATTGCCGCGGCGCGTCAGGGCGCTTCGGCCGGCTATCTCACCGCTCTTGGCCGCGATTGGATGGGCGATGCCTTTCTCGCCTTGTGGACGGCCGAGGGCGTGGATGCAAGCGGTGTCATCCGCCACGAAACCGCGCCGACGGGCGTCTATTTCGTCACGCATTCCGATAAGGGTCACAAGTTCGATTTCCTGCGCAAAGGTTCAGCCGCCTCGCTGATGAAGCCGGCCGATCTCTCCCGCCCTCACATCGCCTCCGCCCGCATTCTTCATCTGTCGTCCATCAGTCAGGCGATCGGCGCCGAAGCGCTTGCAACCTGCCGCGCCGCGATCGATATCGCCCGAGCCGCCGGTGTCCGGGTATCCTACGACACCAACCTGCGCCTCAGGCTTTGGGATATCGCAGCGGCGCGTCGCATGATCGACGAGACCATGTCGCTCACCGACATTGCGCTGCCGAGCCTCGACGACTCGCGTGAACTCACTGGCCTCCCGTCGCCCGATGCCATCGTCGATCATTATCTTGGTCTGGGACCCGGCCTGGTGGCCCTGAAGATGGGTGCCGAGGGGGTGCTCGTCGCCAACCGCGAACGCAGGATCCACATACCACCGCATCGGGTGACGCGGGTGGACGCGACAGGCGCCGGCGATACCTTCGACGGGGCGTTCCTGGCGCGACTGCTGGCCGGCGACAATTTCGAAACGGCGGCGCGTTATGCCAATGTGGCGGCCGCACTATCGACGGAAGGTTACGGCGCCGTGGCGCCGATCCCTCGCCAATCCGCCGTCAGGGCTGCGCTCGCGCCCGCCTGAGACGGTCCGGCATCAGGGCCAGCAGGAAGCGGCCCAGTACAGTCACCTGCTGCGCAATCCAACCACGGCCATTGTCGCGGTCGACCAGCGGATCGTCGACACCGGTCGGGCGATACTTGAAATCGTAGATCGCGGTGCCGAACAGCAGATCCCAGATGGGAAATACCGGTGCGTAATTGTGGTCGTGAACATGCGGCTCGCCCGTCGACGCCATGGCATGGTGCAGGCGATGGAAATGAGGGCTGACCAGCAACCGCTCGCCGAGCCAGCCGAAGCTCAGCCTGGTGTTGGCATGGGACCAGCTCTCGACCAGGCGGCCGACCAGCAGGATCAGAATGTAATCGTCGGGCTGCACGCCGACGAATTGGGCGAAGATGGCCAGCACCAGCGCCACCAGCATATCGTCGAGCATGTGGTTGCGGTCGTCCGACCACACCGTCACCTGGCGTTGGCTGTGATGCAGGCTGTGCAGCGCCCACCACCAGGAAATCCGGTGCTGGGCGCGATGGACCCAATAGGCGGCGAAATCGTAGAGCACGAAATAGAGCAGGAACGACAGGAAGGCATTGGCGTGCAGCCAGGGCGCAAGGTGCTCGATGCGGGGCGGCGTCATGCCCAGCGCACGCACGAAATATTCGATGCCGTTGGTAATCGGGTAGATGATCACGAAGATGGCCAGCGGCACGATGCCGAGCTTGCTGAGGACGGTATAGACCCGGTCGACACCGACCAGATGCTCGTCCGGCGCCTGTTCGAGCGGCCAGCGCTTCTCCAGCGCGCGCATGCCGAGCGCGATGATGGCGATCTGGACGATACCGAGCATGAAGATTTCGACGGCATTGAAGGCCGGCTCGTACCAGACCATCAGGCCGAACTTGTAGATAGCGGGTGCAACGGCCGTTTCGAAGATCCAGGTCTGCAGCCCGACCCAAAGATCGATGATGTCGCGCATTGGCGCGGCCTCTTACTTCTGATCCGGACTGGTCGACACCGTACGCAGCGGACCGCCGGCGGCCCCGGCGGGGCCGGTCCGAAGGATGAAGACGCCATGCGGCGACTTCCCGACCGGGACGTGGCCGATCATCTTCATCTGCCCGATATCGACGATGGCGACGCGACGTAGAAAACGCTGGGTGACCCACAGCTCCTTGCCGTCGGCGGTGATGTCCATGCAATCGGGCCCGCCCGGCACCTTGATGGTACCGACGACCTTCATTTCTTTCTCCGCGGTGTCGATCAGCGAGATCGTTCCCTCGATGCGATTGCTGAGGAAAAAGTGCCGGCCATCGCCCTTGGGAAAGAAGTTATGCGCGCCCCTGCCGGTCTGCGTGCGGTTGAGCGTATTGCCGTTCGCCGAATCGACGACGACGAAGCTGTCCTCGCCCGTCAGCGCCACCATCAGCCGCTTGTTGTCGGCCAGCATGATGACGCCCGCGGGCGCCTCACCGACATAGGCGTTCCACTTGATGGCCTGCGTCGCCAGATCGAGGGCCACGACCTTGCCGCTCTGCTGCAGCGTGACGAAGACCGTCTTGGAGTCGTTGTCGAAGGCGAGATGGCTCGGCAGGCCGTCGATGAAGACACGGCTCATCAGCTTGAAGTCGTCGGCGCGGTAGATATCGACATGGTCGAGGCGGTATGCGGCCGTCACGAACCACTTGCCGTCGGCGCTGTAGCCCAACTGGTAGGGATCGACGATGTCGCGCACCACGCGCTTGCGCTCGCCGGTCTTGACGTCGAGCGCCACAAGTTCGTTGGTCACGGTCGAGGCGACCAGGACTTCCTTGCCGTCGGGTGTGACGATCAGGTGATGCGGCTCGCGGCCGATCGGAAGGCGCTGAATCTCGATACGCTGGCTGCGGCTCAGGATGCTGTATGAAGCTTCCTCGGAATTGAGCCCGAGGATGGAATCCGCCTGTGCCGCGGCGCCCGCGCCGAGGCAGAGAACCAGGGCCCAAAGGGCGATTTTAACGTTCAACAAAGCGTGCGACCTCACCTGTCGCTTTGAAGCATCTTTCGGCCCCGGCGGCTACTGCCGTTTAAGCAAAGCGGCTGCGGCGGCCAACCGCTCGATGCGCGGCCAGTCGCCCGCCGCCACGGCGGCCTCGGCGCCACCCAGGTGACGCCGACGCAGGCGACATTGGGTAGCGCGAGATAGGCCCGCGCCGTTTCTGCTCTCACCCCGCGGTCACCCGGCTCAAATCGGTGGCCGCGCCGATGGCCGATCTCAGCTTCTGCCCGAACAGGCGCCCGCGTTCAGGGCGCGTGCGAATTGGCCGGTGGATAAAACGGTGCCGACGCTGGCAATGGCCTCGAGTACCTCGTCGGCAATCGCCGCCCGCTCGATTGTTAGGACCGGGATGACCGGCGCCAGCGCCGCAATCGCGGCGATCTCCATCCTAGTCCCAGTTCATCAAGGGCAAGCTGCCGGACAAGCGGCAGGCGAGCGAAGAGCTAGAGTATTTAGTGTGGAAGTTGCGGTTCAGAACTCGAAGCGCCACGAAACCGCGGCGCCGCCGACGAACTGATCGCGTGAGCCACCGGGTCCGCTCACGATCGGAGAATTGCCCGCGACGTCCCGCAGGTTGGCGTAGCTACCGAAGGCGACCAGCGACAGCTTGTCGGTGATTTTCCAGAGGGCGCTGGCGGCCGCGCCGATGCTTTTGACGCCGCCGCCTGGCGAGTAGGGCGCATAGCCCGAGCGCGCCGACTGGGTGGCATCGACGCCGAAATAGGCTTGGTTGTAGGTGCCGTCGGTGAGCGACATCCGGGGGCCGGCGGACAGGAACACGGTTTCACCCAGCCGCAGCTTGCCGTCGATGGCGGCGTCGGCGATCAGGCCATTGTGACCGCCGAGGCCCCGGCGGGCTTCGATGCGTGCCGAGAAATAGCGCGAACCCTCGTAACGTAGGAAAGCGCCGCCTTCGAGCGTGAAGGGCACGTCGCCCATGCCGGTCAGGTATCCGCTGTCGCCTTCGTTGCGCGGGAATCGATAACGCAGGATCGGGCCCGCCTTGAAGCCGTCCATGTCGAACAGCGTGCCGCCGATACCGTCACGGGCGGAGAGAAAGAACACGTCCCGACGATAGCGCAGGTCAAGGGCGGGGATGGGCAGCACGCGATAGTCGCGAGCGCCCTCGAAGCGCGGGCCGACGATCAGGCCGGGACCGACATCGAGGGTCCAATCGCTCGGCGGTGGCGCCGCCGACGTGCTGCCGATGGCCGCAGGCTGGGCGAGGCCGCCGCTGGCGCTCGCCAGCAAAAAGACGAAACCGGTCGCGATAAGCCGAGACAATGCCACTTCGATACTCCCCGCTGAACCCCTCATACGCAGCAAGACAGGCAGCGGATCATCCTTAGGCGCTTAGGCGTTTAAACGGACATCCACCGGATGACCGGCCTATTGAGGCCAGATTGCCGCCTTGGACGGCGTCCTGCAATGCCGAAGCGGCGGCATTGGCACCTCCGGCCATCCGAACCGGCGACGGACGGGCATTTTGCCCCGAACCTGTCGATTTCTCGATCATCCGGACGCACCTCTCCCATGGCTTTCCCTCCATCACGCAATAATCGCCGGCTGCCTCACGCGGGCGCAGGATCGGGCGGTGGCCGCAATCCGGCGATCAGCCGCAGGATGTCGCCGAACAAGGCTCTGGGGACGGCAACTTCGGCCATCTGGAAGGCGACGTAGCGGCCATGGCTCACAAGCCTTGCGCCGATCTTGATCAGCTTGTCTCTCAGGCTGGTCAGCGACCAGTGCCGGATCGGCTCGGGCGTCGCCAGCGTGCGCAGGAAGTTGCCGAGATTGTAGGCCAGCGCGTGAAGCTGGAGCCGCACGGCGTTGGCGTCGAACGACCGGCATGACAGCCGCGTCCAGA
>JBBRFD010000041.1:0-30506 GCA_038224985.1 Reyranellales bacterium | reverse complement strand
CGCGGCGGCCTTCGTAGCGACGGGCGACGAGGCGCGCGATACCGCCGCCGCCCAGGCCGCCGGCGCCGCCGGCGTGCCGGTCAATGTCATGGACCGGCCAGTGCTCTGCGATTTCATCATGCCGGCCATCGTCCGGCGTGGTGACGTCACGGTCGCCGTCTCGACCGGCGGGGCGTCGCCCACTCTGGCGCAGCTCATTCGTGCGCGCATCGAAAGTGCTCTGCCGGAACGGCTGGGCGATCTTATCGCCTTGGCGGGGCAATTCCGGGCGCAAGTGAACCGTCTCGTGCCGGACATGCCGCGCCGACGCGCGCTGTGGCGCCGCGTGCTCGGGCAGACAGACCTCGAGGGCGCCCGCCGTTCGATCCTGAAAGAACTCGATGCCGCGCGCAGCGATACCGCGCCGCTGGGCATCGGCCATATCGTCGGTGCCGGTCCGGGCGATCCCGACTTGCTGACGCTGCGCGCTGCCCAACTGCTTCAGGAGGCCGACGCCATAATGCACGACGATCTCGTGCCGCCGGCGATCCTGGCCCGCGCGCGCCGTGAGGCGGAGCTTGTGTCGGTCGGCAAGCGAAAAGGACGTCATAGCTGGCGCCAGGCCGATATCGAGGCCGAACTGGTGCGCCGCGTGCGCGCCGGCCAGATCGTCGTGCGGCTCAAGGCGGGCGATCCCTTCATTTTCGGTCGCGGTGGCGAAGAGGTCGACGCGCTGCGCGCTGCCGGCCTGCCGGTGACGGTCGTGCCGGGCATCACCGCGGCGCTGGGCTGCGCCGCTTCGGCGAGCATTCCGCTCACCCATCGCAAACTCGCCTCGTCGGTCACCTTCCTGACCGGCCATACGGCCGAGGACGGTGGCAAGGGCGAGACGCATGTCGTCTACATGGGCGCCTCGGAAGCCGGCGCCGTGCGCGACCGGCTCCTGGCCAAGGGCTTCGATCCGGCGACGCCGGTGGCGATCATCGAGAACGGCACGCGTCCCGATCAGCGCGTTACCACCGGTGCGCTGGCCGACCTGGCGCGGCTCGCCGTCGGCCACAGCGCGCGCGCCGATGCGGGCCCGAGCCTGATCGTGGTCGGCGCCGTGGCGGCGCTGGCGGACATATCGAACGAAGCAATCCTGGCGGAGGCTTCCTGATGGCGAAGAACCTTTCCGGCGAGCTGCAGGTCGTCACCGCCAACCGCCTGAGCGACGGCATCGTCGTCTTCCTCGACGATGCCGGCCAATGGACGTCGCGCCTCGACCGTGCCGCCGTGGCGCGCGACGGTCGGGGCGGGGAGATCCTTCTCGAACGCGGCCGGGCGGAGCAGGCGAGCGTGGTCGATCCGCTGCTGATCGCCGTCGTCGAGCACGAGAATGGTGCGATCGAGCCGCTCTCGCTGCGTGAAAAGATCCGTGCGTCGGGGCTCACCTTCGATGCCATTGCAGCCGATGCGGTGCGTTATGCCTGACAGTCTCCTTCATCGCCCGCAGCATTTTTACCGCTACGACAGTTACGACCGCGCGCTGGTTGCCGAGCGCGTCAAACAGTTTCGCGACCAGGTGCGCCGCCGGCTGTCGGGCGAGCTGACCGAGGAGCAGTTCAAGCCGCTGCGCCTGCATAATGGCCTCTACCTGCAGCTTCACGCCTATATGCTGCGCATCGCCATTCCCTACGGCACGCTGTCGTCGCGCCAGTTGCGCAAGCTAGCGGATATCTCGCGCCGCTTCGATCGTGGCTACGGCCACTTCACGACACGCCAGAATCTGCAGCTCAACTGGATCAAGCTGGAAGACGCGCCCGATGCGCTGGCGGCGCTGGCCGAAGTCGACATGCATGCCATCCAGACGTCGGGCAACCTGATCCGCAACGTCACCGCCGATCACTTCGCCGGTGCCGCCGCCGACGAGATCGAGGATCCACGCATCTGGTGCGAGATCGTCCGCCAGTGGTCGACGCTGCATCCCGAATTCAGCTTCCTGCCGCGCAAGTTCAAGATCGCGATCACCGGCTCGCCCAACGACCGCGCCGCCGTGCGCGTGCATGACGTCGGCTTGCGGCTTTGGCGAGAAGAGGAGGGGCGCGACGGGCAGAGCGCAATCGGTTTCGAGGTGATCGTTGGTGGCGGCCTCGGCCGCACGCCGATGATCGGCAAGACGCTGCGCGAGTTCCTGCCGAAGGACGAACTGCTCGCCTATCTCGAAGCGACGCTGCGCGTCTATAACCGCTACGGCCGGCGCGACAATCTCTACAAGGCGCGCATCAAGATCCTGGTGCATGAAGAGGGCGTCGAGAAGATCCGCGAGGAAGTCGAGGCCGAATTCGAGGCGATCAAGGACAGCGCGCTGAAGCTGGCGCCCGAGACCATCGCCGCCATTGCCCGCCAGTTCGCCTTGCCCGACCTGCCGCTGCGTCCCGTTTGCGTGCCGGTCGTCGAGGGACTGCGTCTCGACAATCGCGACTTCGGCCTGTGGCTGAAGTCGAACACGGCGCCGCATCGCGTGCCGGGCTATGCCATCGTCACGGCCTCGCTGAAGCCGGCCGGTGCGCCGCCGGGCGATGCCAGTGCGGTGCAGATGGTAGGCATGGCCGATATCGCCGCCGCCTTCAGCCAGGGTGAGATCCGCGTCAGTCACGAGCAGAACCTCGTGCTGCCGCATGTCGCGGTCGAGGACCTGCCGGCGGTCTACCGCGCACTCGATCGCCTTGGCTTCGCCGAAGCCAATGTCGGCAAGATCACCGACATCATCGCCTGCCCGGGGCTCGATTATTGCGCGCTGGCCAATGCGCGCTCGATCCCGGTGGCGCAGCGCATCTCCAATCACTTCGCCGAGCTGGCGCGCCAGCATGACATCGGTGACCTGAAGATAAAGATCTCGGGCTGCATCAATGCCTGCGGCCACCATCACGTCGGCCACATCGGCATCCTCGGCGTCGACAAGAACGGCGTCGAGCTCTACCAGATCAGCCTCGGCGGCGATGTCGACTTCGGCAAGACGTCGCTGGGCGCCATCCTCGGGCCGGCCGTGACCGCCGACCGGATCGTCGAGGCCGTCGATGCCCTGGTGACGACCTATCTCGAGCTGCGCTCGGCGGGCGAGCGCTTCGTCGACACCGTCCGCCGCCTCGGCGCGCAGCCCTTCAAGGAGCGGGTCTATGCCGCTGTATAGAAGGACGGGTGGGATAGAGGCGGGACCGCAGGCGCGCTCGGCGACGCTGGCCAATACCGACGACATCGAGGGGCTCGACCTCGACGGGCTGGAGCTGATCGTTCTCGACTTTCCCAAGTTCACCGACGGCCGGGCCTATAGCCAGGCCCGCCTGCTGCGCCGCGCCGGCTATGACGGCGAGCTGCGGGCGGCTGGCGCGGTCTTTCGCGATCAACTGCCGTTCCTGCTGCGCTGCGGCTTCTGCTCCTTCGAAAGCGAGCAGCCCGGATTCGGCGACGCGCTCGCCAAGGCAAAAACACTCTTCAGCGCGGCCTATCAGCCCGCTGAGGACGGCTCGTCGACGATCATCGCACGTAGACTGCAAGATTAATCTGCATTAATTCTCTCAGCGTGCTCGAAAGCCCTTGCTGTTACAACCCATTATGGGGAGTATCTCCATTGTGGGTTGATGGGTTGGGTGCCCGTCGTAAATTTTAAGTACGCGCGCATATTCTTGGGGGCTTCTTGAATGTCCGGCACCATTTTCAACGGCAGCGATGCTGCCGATACGTTTGCGGGCACGAGCGAAAACGACACGCTCTACGGCGCGACGGGTCTCGACTATCTAGAAGGACTGGGCGGCAACGACACGCTCTATGGCGGCGCCGACAGCGATCTCCTCTTTGGCGGTGCCGGCAATGACCTGCTGAGCCCGGGTACAGGTGGCGGCGCGTTGTACGGCGGCGCCGGCATCGACACGGTCGATCTCTCCGGACTGACCGGCGCCGTGACGGCCAACCTCTCTCTCGGCAGCATCACCAGCGGCTTCGATTCCAACCTCGTCGACGGTGTCGAGGTACTGGTCGGCTCGCAGCTCAACGACATTCTCGTCGGCAATAGTACCGTCGGCACGTCCTCGGGCGACGCGCTATTTGGCGAGAGCGGCGACGATTTCCTGGCGGCCATTGGCGTGGCGTCCGCCCTGTTCGGCGGCAATGGCAACGACACGCTCCAGGTCATGTCGGGGTCGGCGGCGGACACGCTGTTCGGTGGCAACAACAATGACATCCTGAGGGGCGGCGAAGGTGACAACACACTCTTCGGCGGCGCGGGCGACGATACGCTCGATCAGTTCACGGGAACCGGCAACGACACTCTCTTCGGCGGTGCGGGCAACGACGGCGCAATCGGCGGTGGCGGCGACGATGTCCTGGCAGGCGGCGACGGCAACGACTTCCTGTTAGGCGGTACCGGCCACGATACCGTCGATTATTCGGCCAACAGCAGCGGCGTCGCCGTCAACCTGGGCGCCGAAACCGCCAGTAGCGGCGCGTTCGACAACGATGTGGTGCGAGAGTTCGAAGTTGTCGTTGGATCGAGCCTCGGCGATACCTTGTCGGGCACTGCCATAGGCAACGACACGCTCTATGGCGGCGCGGGCAACGACACGCTCTATAGCCACGGCAACGAGACGCTCTTCGGCGGCAGCGGCGGCGATGTCCTCGACGGCACTTCCAGCGGCACCATTATCGGCTCGGCGATGCATGGCGATGCCGCAAGCGACACCATCCTGGGCGGTGCCGCGGCGGACACGCTCTTCGGCGGCGCGGGCAACGACACTCTGACCGGCGGCCTCGGCAACGACATCTTCTCGGCCAACAGCGGCGAGAGCGGTCTCGACGTCATCACCGATTTCGCCTCGGGCTCGGACAAGATCGACGTCTCGGGTCGCTTGCTGCATTTCGACGAAATCGTCATGACCGGCGACGGGACCGGCACGACGATCGCCCTGACGGGCGAGACGCTCGTTCTGAGCGGCGTGTCACTCGGTTCCCTGACCAGCCTCGACTTCACCGGACTGCTGTCCGGCACCTTGTCCGATCCCGGCACCGACGACGTGCTGCTGGGCGACGGCACGACTAACACGTTGTTGGGTCATGCCGGCAACGACCTGGTGCGCGGCGAGAACGGCGGCGATACGCTTTTCGGCGGCACTGGCAACGACACCATCGTCGGCGATCCGGGCGACGACACGATTTATGGCGGCGCGGGCGTTGACTTCCTGGTCGGCGATACCGGCAACGACGTGATCTACGCCGATGAAGGCGACGACAGCCTGGTCGGCGGCGCCCAGGGCGACGATACGGTTTATGGTGGCGCCGGCAACGATTCGGTTCTGGGCGACGAAGGCAACGACATACTCTCCGGCGGCGACGGCAACGACTTCGTCTTTGGCAGCACCGGTGACGACCGAATTTTCGTGAGCAATGGAGTCGACCAGCTTTTCGGCGGTCTTGGCAAGGACACGCTCGACGGCAGCAACGCCGAAGGACGCTTGTTCATCAACCAGTTGAACCACGCCCTCGACAACCCGTTTGGCGGCAGCATTTCCGGCGGCATCGACGGTTTCGAGGTCCTGATCGGCGGCGATTACGACGACCTGATCACCTCGACGACCTATGCACCGAGCGAAGTCGATCTGCAGACCTTCTACGGCGGCGGCGGCAACGACCAACTGGTCTCGAACGGCGTCACCGTTGCCCTGTTTGGCGGCGACGGCAACGACTTCCTGTCCGGTGCGCAGAACAGCACGGCCTCCGACACGTTGTTCGGCGACAACGGCGACGACACGCTCCAGGGATTCGGCGGCGACAACACCTTCTACGGCGGCGCCGGCAACGACCGGATGGGCCAGGATGTTTTCTTCCTGTCGACCGTGGGCCTGGGCAACAACACGTTTTTCGGCGGTGACGGCGCCGATGTCATGGTCGGCGGAAACGGCAACGATGTCTTCTTCGGCGGCGCCGGACAAGACTTCCTCGATGGCCGGGGCGGGCATGATACCGCCGACTACTCCGATGCCACCGATCGGGTAGTCGCGTTTCTGCGCAGCAACACAGGTGGTCAAATTGGCGAGAACGACGGCCTGATCAACGTCGAAGTGGTGGTCGGTTCCAGCTTCAACGATCAGCTGGCGGGCGGCGCGAACGCGGGCTTCGGCTCCACCATTTTTGGCTACGATACGCTCTACGGCGCCGGTGGCGACGATACGATGATCGTGGCCGGTGACTACGATTCGATGTTCGGCGGCAGCGGCAACGATTCGTTCTTTGGCGGCCTGAGCGGGGGTGGACCCGAGTTCAATGCGGTCATGTATGGCGATGCCGGCAACGACAGCTTTACGGGCGGGTTCTATGGCGCGCCGTCCAGCACGCTGGGCTCGACGGCTGGCGACACCGTCTATGGCGGCGACGGCAGCGACGTCTACCTGGGATTCGTCTCCAAGCAATTCAACACGGTCTATGGCGATGCCGACAACGACACCCTGCTGGGTGGCGGACAGAACGATACGATCTTTGGCGGCAGCGGCGACGATCTGGTGGTCGGTAACCTGAACGGTTCTCCCGGTGTTTCCGGCAGCGACGCGCTCTACGGCGATAGCGGACAGGATACGGTGTGGGCGGGTTCCGCGGCCGCAGCGACACTCTACGGTGGCGACGGCGACGACAGGCTTGGGGGAGATGCCTTTTTCGGAGCGCCCAGTCCTGGCGGGTTGGCAACCCTGTTCGGCGATGCCGGCAACGACGTGATCTTCTCTGGCAGTGGCGATACCTCCACGCTGTTCGGCGGCGCCGGCAACGACGGCCTTATTGGCAATAACGGCGACGATGTGATGTCCGGTGGCGACGGCAATGACTTTATTGCTGGCGGTTTTGGCCCGGGAATCGATACAGTCGACTATTCGAGCGAAGGCTCGGTGACGCTGAACGGCAATTTCGCCTTCCAGTCGCCCTTCAACCTCGACTCGTTGACCGACATCGAAGTGGTTATCGGCTCGGCTTTCGCCGACATGATGACCGGCAACGGGACGATGACGCTGATCGGCAGCGGCGGTAACGACAGCCTGACCGGCATCGGCAACGACATGCTGTCCTATGCCACGGGCGGCGCCGTGACCCTCGATGCGACGGCCGGCCATGCCACCGTTGCGTCGGACAATATCGACAGCTTCAGTGGCTTTTCGCAGTTTACCGGTTCCGCCAACGGCGACACCCTTGCCGGCGGTGCCGGTAACGAGACGCTGTATGGTGGCGCTGGCGACGACAGCATGAGCGGCGGCGGCGGTTTCGACCTTCTGTTCGGCGGTGCCGGCAACGACACGCTCGACTACGGCTACACGTCTGGCGGCGTCACCATCGATGTCGCTGGTCACAGCGCCACTGCTTCGCCGACCGACAACGACTTGTTCATCGAGTTCGAAGCCTATGCCGGTTCGACCGGCAACGACACGCTGTTCGGCACTTCCGGCGGCGACACGCTCTTTGGCGCCGCCGGCAACGACTTCCTCGACGGCTCCACAGGTCTCGACAGTCTCTTTGGCGATGCCGGCGACGACACCCTCGATTCCGTCGATGCGGGCAGTACGCTGTTCGGCGGCAGCGGTCGCGACACACTGACCGCCAGCAACGCGGTCTCCTATGGTGGTGACGGCGACGATACGATTGCCGACGGCGGCACCGGCGGCACGGTTTATGGCGGCGCAGGCGACGACGTCCTGCGTGCCGACGGGGGCTTTGCCTATGGCGATGGCGGCGACGATTCCTTCATCGGTTCGCCGGGCTTCGAGGAATTCTATGGCGGCGAAGGTAACGACAGTGCGCGCGCCTTCGGCACCGGCGACTACTTCAACGGCGGCGCCCAGACCGACAGGCTGTTCTTTGCCGGCAGTTCGACGGTCGATATCGCGGCGGGCGCTGCCTACAACCTTTCCGGCGCCGACAATTTCGATCTCTTCGAAGTGTTCGTCGGATCGAATCTCGACGACACCTTCTTCGGTAATGGCGACAATACGCTGTACGGTGGCGGTGGCTTCGACGTGCTGAGCTACGAGAACTCGGGCCTGGGTATCTCGCTTGAAGGCGGGGAGGTCCGCGTCGGCGGGGTGATCGATGTCGTCGGCGGATTCGAAGTGGTCACCGGCTCGAACAGCAACGACGTCATGATCGGCGGCATCACGAGCGACACGTTCTACGGCCTGGCCGGCGACGACACGCTCGTCGGCGCCGCGGGAGCCGATTTCCTGGTGGGGGCGGCGGGTAACGACACCCTGGCTGGCGGCACGGGCAACGACCAGATCTACGGCGACGAGGGCAATGATTATCTCGATGGCGGTGCCAACGACGACCTGATTGGCGGCGGCTCCGGCAACGACTTCGTCGGCGGCGCCCAGGGCAACGATGCCGTCTATGGTGGCCAGGGTAACGATACTGTTCGCGGCGACGATGGCGACGATCTGGTCGTGGGCGATGAGGGCGACGACCGCGTCTATGGCGGCGCCGGCAACGACGTGCTGGACGGTGGCTCGGGCAACGACACCTTCTTCGCCGGCAGCGGTGAGAGCGGTCTCGACACGATCCTTTCCTACGCGCATGGCTTCGATAAGATCGACCTGACCGGCACCAATCTGCGCTTCTCCGAACTGTCGCTGACTTCAGGCGGCGGCAATACCACGCTCACCCTGGCCGGCGAGACGCTGATCCTGAGCGGCGTGGGCGGCGGCGTACTGACGGCATCGGACTTTATCGGCCTGGTGCCCGAAGGCACATTCGCGGGTACTGTCGGCAACGACTTCCTGCTCGGCGGCAACAACACCGACGTGATCTACGGCGGCACCGGCAACGACTTCATCGGTGGCGCGGCCGGCGACGACACGCTCTTCGGCGAAGTCGGCGACGACACCCTGTCGGGCAATACCGGCAGCGACACGCTGTTCGGCGGCGACGACAACGACTTTCTCGACGGCAGCACCGGCGACGATGTCGTGCTCGGCGAGGCCGGCAACGATTTCGCAGGCGGCGCGCAGGGCAACGACGTGGTCTTCGGCGGCGACGGCAACGACACCGTGCGCGGCGATGACGGCAACGATTCGCTCGATGGCGGTAACGGCAACGACACGCTCTTTGGCGGCGCCGGCGATGATGTGATGAACGGCGGTAGCGGCAACGACACTTTCGCCGCCTATTACGGCGAGACCGGCAGCGACACGATCCTCGGTTTCACCTCCGGCGGCGACAGGATCGACCTGACCGGCATGGGACTGCATTTTTCCGACCTGTCGATCGACTCGGGTTCCGGCAACACGACGATCCATCTCTCGGGCGAGACGATCGTGCTGACGGGCGCCACGATCACGGCCTCGGACTTCACCGGTCTGCTCGCCGAGGGCGCGCAGGTCGGCACGGGAATCGACGACCTGATCATCGGCGGTGTTGGCGACGACACCATTTCGGGCCTGGCCGGCAACGATCGACTGGGCGGCGCCAATGGCGACGACACGCTTTATGGTGGCGCCGACAATGACATCGTCTCGGGCAACGACGGCACCGACACGCTCTATGGCGGCACCGGCAACGACTTTCTCGACGGCGGCAACGGCAACGACTTAGTCCAGGCCGAGGACGGCAACGACTTCGCTGGCGGCGCCGATGGCGACGACACCGTGGATGGAGGTGCGGGCAACGACTGGATCGTCGGCGACAATGGCAACGACACCATGATCGGTGGCGACGGCAACGACACCGTCATGGGCAGCAACGGCAACGACACGCTGATCACCGGCCTGGGCGACGATACCTTCTTCGGCGGCTTCGGTACCGACACGCTCGACTACACGACGTCGGCTACCTTCCGCAGCATCCATGTCGATACGAGTCGGGTGCAGGGCGAGGGCGAGGACACCATCAGCACCGATATCGAAGTGATCATCGGCAGCGCCTTCAACGACGACTACACCGGCGACAACAGCGGCAACACCTTCTACGGCTTCGATGGCGGCGACGTCATCGTCGGCGCGGCCGGCAACGACCTTCTGTTCGGCGGCAATGGCGACGATGCCATGAACGCGGGCGCCGATGACGACATCGTCTACGGCGGCGCCGACAACGACGGGATCTCGGGTGGCTTCGGCAACGACGTGATCTACGGCGGCACGGGTAACGACTTGACGGGCGGCGCCGAGGGCAACGACGTGCTGTTCGGCGGCGATGGCAACGACACGGTCGACGGCAATGCCGGCGACGACACGCTGTTCGGCGGTGCTGGCAACGACATCTTCATCGGCGGTAGCGGTCAAGACACGATCGATTTCTCCGACAACGCCGTCGGCATCTCGATCAATCTCCCGGCCAGCCAAATCAACGGCCAGGGTATAGATCAGATTGTGATTGGCACCCAAGGCACGGAAGTGTTTATCGCCACGAACTTCGACGACAATTTCACTGGCGGTGCCGACAGTGCAACGGTCTTCGGTGGTCTCGGCAACGATGTGCTCGCCGGTAGCAACGTCGACGACTTCCTTTTCGGTGGCGGCGGCAACGATCAGTTGTCGGGCGGCACCGGCAACGATCTGCTGTATGGCGACGATGGCGACGATGCCATGAATGGCAACGCTGGCGACGACACACTGTTCGGCGGCAACGGTGCCGACTTCCTCGACGGCAGCATCGGCAACGACCTGATCTACGGCGGCGATGGCGACGATATCGTCCTTGCCGGCGGCCAGGGCAACGACGCCGTGTTCGGCGGTAATGGCAACGATTTCGTTCTTGGCAACGATGGTGGCGACACGCTCAATGGCGGCACCGGCAACGACACGCTGGAAGGCGGCAATGACGCCGATGTCTTCGACTATGCGGGCGGCGGTGGCCAGGGCAGCGACACCATCACCGACTTTGGCAACGGCGCCGACTTGGTGCTTGTCGGCAGCAATACCGTCGATTCAGGCCTCGGTAGCTCGGTGGTGGTCCTGCACGACGGCACGACGATCTCGGCCAGCAACGGCCACGTCTGGATCGCCGGAGACTTCGTCTAGGCCGGGACGTCCGCGCCACCGGCCTTTCGGGCCGGCGGGAGGAGCGCTAGTCTCACCCCTGCCGCCGGGATCACATCGGCGCAGGGAGGCTCGATGTTCAGGACGATGGCGGTCGCGTTGGCGGCTGCGACGATACTCGTGACCGGCGCGGCCCCGGCGCAGACGCTGGTCAATATCCGCAGCCAGGACGCGCCCCGGTACGATCCGCATTCCAATACCTCGAGCGGCATGGGCCATCCCCTCTTCATGATGGGCGACACGCTGGTGGCGCTCGACTGGGACCTCAAGCGCGTGCATCCCTCGCTCGCCCGGTCGTGGGAGATCTCGGCCGACAAGCTCACCTATACCTTCCGGCTGCGCGACGACGTCACCTTCTGCAGCGGCAAGAAGTTCACCGCCGCCGACGTCATCTATTCCTTCACGCGGCTTGGCGATCCCTCGGCCAAGTGGCCGTTTCACTGGCGGCTGGGCGAGGTCGAGAGCCTGACGGCCAGCGATCCGCATACCCTGGTCTACAAGCTGAAGCGCCCGCATGCCGAGCTGCTGGTCGATCTTGCCAATTTCGCCGCCACCATCATCAACAAGGACAATGTCGAGGCGCTGGGCGCGGATTTCGGCGTCAAGGGCTTCGACGGCACCGGGCCGCTGTGCTGGGAGAGCTGGCAGCCGCGCAAGGAACTCGTGCTCAAGCGCCACGATGCCTACAAATGGGGACCGACCGGCGTTTACGGCAATCCCGGCCCGGTGAAGTACGAGCGCATGATCTGGCGCATCGTGCCGGAGGAGACGACGCGCATCGCCGCCATGCTGGCCGGCCAGGCCGACTTCTGCCACTGGAACCCGCTGCAGGCGATCGAGACGATGAAGAAGGCGCCCAACCTCACGGTCTACGAACCGACCGCCGATTTCGCCATGTACTACTGGGGCCTCAAGAGCACGCGCGAGAATTTGCAGGACAAGCGGGTGCGCCAGGCACTGTCGCATCTGGTCGACCGGGAGGAGATCAACAAGGCGATCTTCTTCGGCCAGGCCGAGACGGCGCGCTCGCTGGTCCATCCCAAGGCGCTCGACTTCGAGCCGGCGACGCTCGACGTGCTGACAAGGCGGGATATCGAGCTGTCGAAGCGCCTGCTCGACGAGGCCGGCTGGAAGCCGGGCGAGGGCGGCTTCCGCTACAAGGACGGCAAGAAGCTCGAGCTGCTGATGTATTCCTACACCGTCGGCCAAAATCCCAAGTTGTCGGAGGTGCTGCAGGCCGCGGCGCGCACCGTCGGCATCGACATCAAGATCCAGACCTGGGATCCCACGGTCTTCTTCCAGAAGATCGCGCAGCAGGATTACGATATCTGGACGCTGTCGGTGCCCTATACCTCGGCCGGCGACCAGATGTACCTCTACTATCATTCCAACAACCGGCCGGTGCCCAACCGCATGATGTGGAACGACCCGGAGACCGACCGCCTCCTCGACGCAGGGCGCACCGCCACCAGCGACGCCGAGCGCGAGAAGTACTTCAGGGAGATCCAGCGCAAAATGCACGACGAGGCGCTGATGATTCCGGCCGCGCATAGCCGGCTGTTTTTGGTGGCCAGGAAGACCATCAAGAACGTGCGCGCCCACGGCATCTACAGCGCGGCCCTCTACAAGGGCCTCGATCTGCAGCCCTAGCCGCGCGCCACCTGAGCGGCGACGCAGAGCCAGGTGCCGGCGCGTTTGGCCCAGATGTCGGTGTAGCGGCCGTGGCCGGGCTTGCCGTCGAGGGTGTAGCTCGTTCGGGCGTGGATGATGGCGAAGTCGCCCATGAGGCGGACGTCGACGTCGTGGCAGGCGAGGCCGGCGATCTTCGCCGGTGGCGCGATCTGCTTCAGGAAGCCCGCCTTGTCGACCAGCGAGCCGTCGGGATTGGTGTTGAGGAAATCTCGGACAGGATTTCGCCGAAGCGTTTGGTGTCGGACGCCTGCACCGAGGCTATGTAGTCGCGGTTCAGCGCGGTCAGGATTTCGAGATCGCTCACGATCTTGCTCCTTCGTGTTTCAGCAGCCATTCCTTGCGGTGCAGTCCGCCGCCATAGCCGGTCAGGCTGCCATCGGAGCCGATGACCCGGTGGCAGGGCACGACGATGCCGACCGGGTTCTGTCCATTGGCGAGGCCGACGGCGCGGATCGCGGTCGGCCGGCCGATGCGCTTGGCCAGCTCGGCATAGGTCACGGTGGTGCCCACCTCGATCCGGCGCAGCGCCTTCCAGACGCTCTGCTGAAAAGGCGTGCCCCCGGTCTTCACCTCGATCGAATCGATGGCGGCGATATCGCCCTTGAAGTAGCGCCGCATCGCCGCGGAGACGCCACCGGGATCGCGCGCCGGCGTCAGCCGGTAGCCGGCTTTGCCATAGTGCCGGTCGAGCAGGCGCCTCATGCGCGGCTCGTGGTCGGTCCAGTCGACGACGCGCAGCTTGTCGCCGGCATCGACGATCACGATCAGCTCGCCCGAGGGCGTGGCGAGGCGGTCGATGCGCAGGTCGAGGATGTCGTTCATGTCAGGCCATCCGCAAATGCTGCTCGGCATAGGCATGCCACGGCCGCCAGGCCGGCGGCGCATCGGTGGCGAGCGAGATCGTCTCGCGCTCCCAGTCGCCGGGCGCGCGCAGGCCGGGGCGGCGGGCGATCAGCGGCGCTAGCTTAGGGTCGCGCGACAGGTGGCTGGCAATGGTGGCGATATCGGCGCCGAGATCGAAGACGCGCTTTACCCGGACGACGATGGCGGGCAGCGCCTGCACCGAGGGGAAGCGGATGGTGACAGCCACGCCATGGCGCTCCGGCAGATGGGCCACGGCGACGCTGCCGCCTTTGCCGTCGAGTTCGATGGCGCGCTTCCACACGCCGTTCTCCACGGTCTCGACCCCGGGCTCGGCGCGCGCGGCCAGCGTCTGCAGCATCGCCGGCCAGTCGTAGGGCGGGCGATAGCACAGGCGTAGCGTCACGCCATCGCGCTCCGAGGTATCGGCGCCGCCTTTACGGCGCAGCGCGCTGGGCGGCCGGCCGAACAGGTCGTGGAAGGTCTCGTTGAAGCGCCGGACGCTGCCGAAGCCCGAGGCCAGCGCCACTTCGATCATCGGCAGGTGCGTGTCGTGGATGAGATGCTTGGCGAAGAGCACGCGGCGCGTCTGCGCCACGGCAATGGGCGAGGCGCCGAGATGCTTCTTGAACAGCCGCCGCAACTGGCGGCCGCCGACGCCCAGCCGGCCGGCCAGTACTTCGACGCCGGCCTCGCTCTCGTCGAGCGCGCCCTCGGCGATCAGCGCCAGCGCGCGCGAGACCGTGTTGGAGGTACCGCGCCAGAAGGCCAACTCGGGCGCAATCTCGGGCCGGCAGCGCAGGCACGGCCGGAATCCCGCCTCTTGCGCCGCGGCGGCCGAGGCGAAGTAGCGGCAATTCTCGAACTTGGGCGCCCGGGCCGGGCAGATCGGCCGGCAATAGATCCCGGTCGAGGTGACGCCCACGAAGACCCGCCCGTCGAAGCGCGCATCGTGCGTCTGGAAGGCCTTGTAATAGGTCTCCCGGTCGGCGAGTTCGTTGGCGAAGCGTTCCATGGCGGCGATTTTATCCCTGGCGTGGCTATCGCGCTCGCGGTTTTCGGACCTTAATGCCCGGGAGGCACGGCTGTTGCATGGCATCTGTCGGATCAGGGGAGGCTGCGGATGAAGACAGTGAAATGGGCGCTCGGTGCTGCCATGGGCGCCGCAATGGGCGCCCTTGTAGCGGGAGCGATTTCCGCGCCTGTACAGGCCCAGACCATCCGCGCCGTCATGCATGCCGACATCAAGATCATCGATCCGATCTGGACCTCCGCCTACAACATCCGCAACTACGGCTACATGGTCTACGACACGCTGCTGGCGGTCGACGACAAGCTGGCCGTGAAGCCGCAGATGCTCGAAGGCTGGAAGATCAGCGACGACAAGCTCGTCTATACCTTCACCCTGCGCGAGGGCCTGAAGTGGCACGACGGCGCCCCCGTCACTTCGGCCGATTGCATCGCCTCGCTGCAGCGCTGGGCGCCCAAGGATGCGATGGGCGCCAAGCTCTTCAGCTATACCAAGTCGCTCGACGTGGTGGATGCCAAGACTTTCACCCTGACGCTGAAGGAGCCTTACGGCCTCGTGCTGGAGTCGCTCGGCAAGCCCAGCTCGACCGTGCCCTTCATGATGCCCGAGCGCGTCGCCAGGACGCCCAACAGCGTGCAGATCACCGACACTACCGGCTCGGGCCCCTTCGTCTTCCGCAAGGACCTGTGGCGGCCCGGCGAGATGACGGTCTACGACAAGTTCAAGGACTATGTGCCTCGCAAGGAGCCGGCCTCGGGCCTGTCCGGCGGCAAGGTCGTCAATGTCGACCGCGTCGAGTGGCTCAACATCACCGATTCGCAGACCGCAGTGAACGCGCTGCTGAGCGGCGAGATCGACTATATCGACCAGCCTGAGATCGAGCTGCTGCCGCTGCTCGAGAAGGACAAGAACGTCACGATCTACAATTACAACAAGCTGGGCGGCCAGATTAACCTGCGCTTCAACACGCTGCACAAGCCGTTGGACAATCCCAGGATTCGCCAGGCCATCCTCTACTCGCTCAATCAGAAGGACTTCCTGATCGCCGGCTTCGGCAGCGAGAAATACTACAAGGAGTGCAAGACGCTCTATATCTGCGGCACGCCGCTGGCGACCGACGCGGGCTTCGAGGACAAGCTCAACAGCGACTTCGCCAAGTCGAAGGAGATCCTGAAGCAGGAAGGCTATGACGGCACGCCGGTCGTGCTGCTCTACGCCACCGATACCCAGACCGGCCGCCTGTCGCCGATCGCCAAGTCGCTGCTCGAGCGCGGCGGCTTCACGGTCGACATGCAGGCGATGGATTGGCAGACAGTCCTCTCCCGGCGCACGCGCAAGGAGGCGCCAGACAAGGGCGGCTGGCATGCCTTCATCACCACCTGGGTCTCGGCCGACCTGCTCGATCCCATCATGATGTCCTATCTCGCCGCGACCTGCGAGAAGGCCAATGTCGGCTGGCCCTGCGACGAGAAGATCGAGAAGCTGCGCGACGAATTCGCCCGCGCCGGCGACATGGCGAAGAAGAAGGAACTCGCCACCGCCATCCATCTGCGCGCCTCGGAATATCCGATGTACGCCAATCTCGGCCAGTACATCATCCCCTCGGCCCGGCGGAACACGATCTCGGGCCAGCTCGACGGCCCGGTGCCGATGTTCTGGAACATGGTGAAGAAGTAGGCCGACGGAGGATTTAGACAAACCGGTGCTGCGTGCGCTCGCGCTTGGCGAGGCGTGGCACCGCCTGTTCGAGGATCAGCGACTTGAAGTGGTCGCTGGCCGAATGCGCGGCGAAGGCCGCCTCGTCGCGGAAGACCTCGTAGAAGAAGAACTTCGTCGGCTCGGTCAGCGACTGGTGGATCTGGAAGGCGAGGCAGCCGGGCTCGGCCTGCGCCTGCGGCAGGAAGCGGCGGATGATGCCTTGCAGCGTCTCGACTTCTTCGGGCTTGGCGTCCCAGAACGCCGTCACGATCAGGCCGTTCTTCAGGGTGTTGATGTCGCTCATGCTTTGTCTCCTTGGGGTGGGTGAGGGCGCAGCCTAGGGCGGGGACGGTGTCCGATGCTTCGGCATCGGTCGAAGGAAAAGAGATCCTTCGGCTCCGCTGCGCTGCGCTCAGGATGACGGGGACTCTAACAACAGCCCGTCGTCCCGACCGGAGCCCGAAGGGCGGAGTGGAGGGACCTTTCTTCTCGTCAGGCGAAAGGAGGTTCCTCGGCTCAGCGCGGAGACTACTCCGCGCGACTCGGGACGACGGATACTTTAGAAGGCGCAATGGCCTCTTCCACTGAAAAGCCCGCCGGCTGGAGTGTGCTGCTGCGCGCCGAGAACGCCCCGGCGCTGGCGGCGCTGCTGGGCGGCGTGCTGCTGCATTCGATGAACGTGCTGCTGCTGGCCACCGTGCTGCCCTCGATCGTGGGCGAGCTGGGTGGGGCGGCGCTGATGAGCTGGCCGACCACGGCCTTCCTCGCCTCGTCGATCGTGGCCGCCACCTGCACCGGCCTGCTGACCGCCCGCATCGGTGCGCGCAACACCTTCTGCGCCGGCGCGCTGGTCTTCAGCCTGGGAGCACTGCTCTGCGGCTTCGCGCCGTCGATGGCGCAGATCGTGGCCGGCCGCTTCGTCCAGGGCTTCGGCGGCGGGCTGCTGACCGCCGTGGCCTATGTGCTGGTGCGCACGACCTTTCCCGAGGCCGCCTGGCCGCGCGCCATCTCGCTGATGGCGGCGATGTGGAGCGTGTCGATCCTGGTCGGGCCGACGGCCGGCGGCCTCTTCGCCAAGCTGGGCGACTGGCGCAGCGCCTTCTTCTGCGTCGTCGTGCTGGCGTTGGGGCTCGTGGCGCTGGCGTGGCGCGCGCTGCCGCCGACGCCGCGGGCCGAGAAGATCGAGGCGCCGCCGAGCCCGTCCGCCCGCGTGGCGCTCATCTGCCTGGCCATCGCCGCCATGTCCTCGGCCGCCGTCGCGACCGCGCCGATCCTCAAGGCCGTGCTGATCGCGGCGTCCGTGGCGATCCTCGTCCTCGAACTTCGCCTCGACCGGCAAGCCAAAGTGCCGCTGCTGCCGCGCGATGCTTTCGCCACGGGAACGCAAACGGGGCTCGGCCTGTGGCTGGTGCTGATGCTGGCCATTGCCTTCAGCCCGCTGCAGATCTACTTGCCGGTCTTCCTGCAGCGTCTGCACGGCCTCGATCCTCTGGCCGCCGGCTACATCATGGCCTGCACCTCCTTCGGCTGGACCGTTGGCGCGCTCGCCATGGCGGGCCTGACGCCCGTCGCCGTCGACCGGCTGTTGCTGGCCGGTCCGGCCTGCATGGCCGCGGGCCTGCTGGCCGTCGCCCTGCTGACCGCCGAGACAGTGGGCCTCGCCCTGCCGCTGGCGGTGTTCCTCACCGGCGTCGGCATCGGCGGCTGCTGGGGCCACGTCGCGCAGCGCGTCATGGGCGGCGCCCGCAAGGGCGAGGAGAGCATCGCTGCGTCCTCGGTCGCCACGGTGCAACAGATCGGCTTCGCCCTGGGCGCGGCACTCGCCGGCCTTGCCGCCAACAGCGCAGGCCTCGCCTCCGGCCTCGCGCGTGAAGGGGTGGTCGCAGCGTCCTTCTGGACGCCGGTGGTTTTCGTCGTCGCTGCGGTGCTGGCGGGCGTGGCCGCGGTGCGGCTCAACCTGTTCGTGTGCGGGCAACGAGAGGTCGCAACCCCGCTCGTGTGAAGGGTGGCATCGACTGCCCGCGCCAAACGACATTCTCGCCTGTTGGTTCCCCGCCAGCGAATTCCACGGAATGGCCACAGTCTTAAGCCCTCTGTCGCGGTATTACCGCGATCCCGGCTTTCACGCGAAAGGACACGTCATGCTGGCCAAGAACACGATATGCGTCTGGTACGACAAGGACGCCGAGGCTGCTGCCCGCTTCTATGCCAAGACCTTTCCCGACAGCACGGTGGGCGCCGTGCACCGCGCGCCCAGCGACTTCCCTTCCGGCAAGAAGGGCGATGCTCTGACGGTCGAGTTCACGGTCGCCGGCGTCGCCTGTATCGGCCTCAACGGCGGTCCGGTGTTCAAGCAGAGTGAGGCCTTCTCGTTCCAGATCGCCACCGACGATCAGGCCGAGACCGACCGCCTGTGGGACGCCATCGTCGGCAATGGCGGGCAGGAGAGTGCCTGCGGCTGGTGCAAGGACAAGTGGGGCGTCTCCTGGCAAATCACGCCGCGCGTGTTAACCGAGGCGATGGCGCTGGGCGGCGACGAAGCCAGGCGCGCCTTCGACGCGATGATGGACATGAAGAAGATCGACGTTGCCAAGATCGAGGCGGCACGGCGCGGGTAACAACACATCCAGTCTGTTTGGATCAACACTGGGGCGCGCCCCCAGCCGTGCGGAGATTATGTAATGAACCCGGCGGATTAGGCCGGAAGGCCGGCGTCGGAGGTCGCGGAAACCGTTGAACTCAAGCTTGAGGCGGGGGCGAAATCGAGCCGGAGGCATTCGGCACAATAACCCACGGCTGCGATTCATTTCCCGTTCAGAACACCCGCGATCACGACCGCCTGATTGTGTGCTTCGTCCTTCGCCGAATAGAGCAGCGTCAGCTGCTTTTTGGCGGCGATGCCGGTCAGCTCGCGCAGCAAGGTCTGCGCTGCATTGTCTTTCAGTTCCAATCGATATTTCCTGGAAAACTCTGCCCAGCGCTCCGGCTCGTGGCCGAACCAGGCGCGCAGCGCGTTGCTCGGCCCCAGTTCCTTGATCCAGCGATCGATTTTGGCCGCGTCCTTGGTCAGCCCGCGCGGCCACAACCGGTCGACCAGCACGCGCGTGCCATCGTTGGCTGTCGCCGCTTCGTAAATTCGTTTGATGCGCACCTTCGGCATGGGAACAATGGTATCGCCCTCGATGCATGGATGATAGAACAACATTCGTGAGAGATGTATTGAGCGATGTTCTCGATACAGTGGCGCTCAAGGGCACGCTGTACTTTCGCACGGACTTTTCTCCTCCCTTTGCCATACAAGTGCCGGCGCACGGCCAGGCGGCACGGTTCCACTTCGTTGTTCAAGGCCGCTGTCATGTCGTGCTGCCCGATGGCAATGCGGTCGTCCTGAACGCGGGCGAGCTGGTGTTGGTACCGCACGGCAGCGCCCATGTATTGGCCGATGCAGCCGACCGGCCACCTGTCGCGCTCGACCAAGCGCTGGCCCATTCGGGTTACACCGGGGAGGGCGCCTTCGTGGTCGGCTCTGGCGATCCCGGGGCCTCGACTCAAATGATCTGTGGGCATTTCACCTTCGCCGACGGTGCCGATCATCCCTTGCTGCGCGCGCTGCCGGCGGCACTTCAGATCACCGCAGCGGATCGCGCTGCGCGCCCCATCCTCGACGACGTGCTGAGCCTCATGGCACGCCGCATTGCCGACGACACGCAAGGCGCGGCTGCCTCGGTGAGCCGCCTCTCCGAGGTGCTTTATATCGAGGCTCTGCGCGCCGGCATCGATCGCGCGCCCGATCTGAAGCGGCTTCTGTCGGCGGTGCACGATCCGCAGATCGGCAAGGCGCTGGATGTCATCCATCACCGCCTCGACCACGATTGGACGGTCGACAGTCTGGCGGCCGAAGTCGCCATGTCGCGCACGCGGTTCTCCGAGCGCTTCAGCGAATTGATGGGCGCCGGGCCGATGACCTATCTCACCGATTGGCGCCTGCAACGCGCTTTGGCACTGTTGAGTTCCTCCGATGCCACGGTGCAGCAGATCGCCCATCGCACCGGTTACAATTCAGCCGATGCTTTCAGTCGGGCTTTTCGGATGAAATTTGGCCGTTCGCCACAGGCACACCGGCAGAAAGTCGCCTGAGTCCGACACTCCGTCCCGATCATACGACACTCCATTCCAGAGTTCTTCCGCGCCGTTGCCCGGCAACTACGACCGGCCGATAGAGCCTCACTGCTTCATCGTATCTTCGGAAGGAATTCACATCATGACCGTTCAAGGGCTATCGCCGCGTCGCCATTTCCTGCGTAATGCTGGCCTCGCTTCCGCAGGTGTGGTCGCCGCCGTCGGAACCACGGCCTTCGCGGCGCCGCCTGCGAAGCTCGACATGGCCGCCGACATGGCCATCCTGCAGGGCCTGATTGGCGGCGAGCACGAAGGCATCGCAGCCTACCAGATCGCGGGCGGCAGCGGGCTGCTGATGCCGGAAGTGCTCAAGACGGCGCTGACGTTCCTCGGTCATCACAAGAGCCATCGCGACGCCTTGGCCGCGCTGATCGTCAAAGCCGGCGGCAAACCGGTCGAACCCAAGACCGATGCGCAATACACTGCGGATCTCAAGCTCGGTATGCTGAAGACCCAGGCCGACGTCGTGGTGCTGGCAACCAAACTCGAGAAGGGTGCGGCCAATGCCTATGTCGGCCAGGTGGCGGCACTGACCGATCCGGCGCTGTCGCGGCTGTTCGCGCAGATCGCCATGGACGAAGCCGTACATTGGGCGGTGCTGAACGGCGCGTTGGGCAATGCCGTCCAGCCGACGGCGTTGCTGTTTGGCTGAAGGCACGGTGGTGTTCAGCATCTTCCCGCGAGGCCACCTCGTGGCCTCGCTCATGGCCGGCGCGATCTTCGTGACCAGCCCTGCCGTAGCCACCGCACCGGGCGAGGAACTCTACGAAGCCAAATGTGGCGGCTGCCATTCGGTCACCGCCAACCGTGTCGGCCCAATGCATAGGGACGTCGTGGGGCGACAGCCCGGCACAGTGGCGGATTACAAGTCCTCCGAAGCGCTGAAGAAGCTAGGCGGTGTGTGGACACCCGAGCGTCTGGATCGCTGGCTACAAGGCCCCCAAGCCCTCGCGCCCGGCACGCGCATGTATTTCACCGTACCCGATGCCAGACAGCGGCTGGAGATCATTGGGTATCTTGAGAGTGTCTCGAAACATTCCAAGCCTTAGCCAATTCACCCAACGCTCTTCAATCGACTGCCGCGGAACAGGCTCTCAGTTGAGTGTCAGATGACGACCTTGGACGTTCGATAGGCGTTCGACGACAGCTGTAACCCTCTGAAACGGTCCACCCGATCGATCGAAACACGCGTGAAGCGCTTGATCTACTCCGCCGCCACCCTCCGCGCCGCCGTCCACGGCCCCACGTCGAGCCACGTGCTCTGATACGTCGCCCCTTCGCCCATGTCGGTGTAACGATCCGAGCACAGCATATTGATCGTGCCGGAGACCGCCTCGCCGATCGGGCGCTGGCCGGGCACCAGGACGACGCCGGGCTGGATTTCGTCGCTGACCTTGAGGGCGAGGCCGATCTCGCCGCGTGAGTTGAACAGGCGCACGTCGGCGCCGTCGGCGAGACCGCGCTTCTTCGCGTCCTCGGGATGCAGCACGCAGAATGGCTTGCCCTCGCGCTCGCGCAGGAAGCCGACGCCGGAGAAGGCCGTGTGCGCCTGGAAATAGCCGGGCGCGGTCAGCAGGCGCAGCGGCCATTTGCCGGCCTCGATCTTGTCGCTCTCGTCCTCGCTCCAGTCCGGCACAGGCGAGACGCCCATCTTCTTCAACTGCTCGGAGTAGAATTCGAGCTTGCCCGAGGGCGTGGCGAAGGGCTGGCCGTTCCAGTCGTGTTTGATCGAGATCGGCACGCCGGCGAAGAGTTTCGCCGGGTCGGCCTTGGAAGCCGGGCCGGTCGAGCCCTTGAACAGCTCCTTGGCGGCCTCCTGCGGCGCCAGCGTGAAGATCGTGTCCGCGAGGCCCATGCGCTGCGCCAGCGCCTGCGCCACGGCGAAGTTGGAACGCGCCTCGCCCGCGGGCTCGACGGCCTTCTGGCCCCACTGCATCCAGTAGGCGCCATAGGCGCGGAAGAGATCGTCGGTCTCGAGGTAGAGGGCAGCCGGCAGGACGATGTCGGCGTATTTGGCGGTGTCGGTCATGAAGGGGTCGTGCACGACGGTGAAGAGATCCTCGCGCGCCAGGCCCTTCTTCACCTTGTGGACTTCGGGGCAGGTCACCGCCGGATTGTTGGCCGAGATATAGAGCGCGCGCAGCGGCGGGTTGCTCATGTTGAGCAGGTCTTCGCCCAGGCGCAGGTGATTGACGAGGCGGGTCGCTGCCGGGCCCGAGGGCTTGCGGATGGCGGCGTAGTTGAGATCGCAGGAGGCGGCGGTCAGCAGCATGGCGCCGCCACCCTTCACGGCGTAGTGGCCGCTGACGCCCGGCAGCAGTGCCACGGAGCGCAGCGCCTGGCCGCCCTGGGTCAGGCGCGTCATGCCTTCGCCGAGACGGATCATCGCGGCCTTGGCCTTGCCGTACATCGCCGCGAAGGCTTCGATATCGGCGACGGCGAGCCCGGTGATCTCGGCGGTCCGGGCCGGTGTGAACTTCGGCAGGATGTCGCGTTCGACGGTGTCGAAGCCCATCGTGTGCCGGGTGATGTAGTCGCGGTTGGCGAGCTTGTCGCGCACGAGGATATGCATGATGCCGAGTGCCAGGGCGGCATCGGTGCCGATGCGGATCGGCAGGTAGAGGTCGGCGGCCTTGGCGCTGCGCGTGCGGCGCGGATCGATGACGACGATCTTGATGCCGCGCTTCTTGCGCTGCTCTTCGGCCAGCGCCCAGAAATGCACGTTGGTGGCGGCGAGGTCGGCGCCCCAGGAGATCACCAGATCGGAATGAACGACGTCTTCGGGATCGGCGCCGCCGGTCGGGCCCAGCGTCATGTCCCAGGCGGTCTCGCAGCAGGTGTCGCAGACCGTGCCGGCCTGCAGGCGGCTCGAACCCAGCGCATGGAACAGGCCGTTCACGAGGCCGCGGTTCATCAGGCCCTGATGGGCGGAGTAGGCGTAGCCGAGCAGGGCGAGCGGGCCGCTTTCCTTGATGACGGCTTTCCACTTCGACGCGATCTCGTCGAGCGCCTCGTCCCAGGTGATGGCTTTGAACTGGCCCGAGCCCTTGGGGCCGGTGCGCTTCAGCGGTGTCTTGATGCGCTCGGGGGAGTTAACGAGGTCGGCGTCGCGGTTGACCTTGCCGCAGGCGAAACCGTTGGTATAGGGCTGGTCGGGGTCGCCCTGGATGCGCACGACCTTGCCGTTGTCGACATGGGCAATGAGCGAGCACATGTCGGGACAATCGTGCGCACAGACGACTCTAACTTGCTTCACTACATCGTCTCCCCAAAATCAGGATAACGATGCACTCTAGCAGAGTGTGGGAAGCGACCGGCCTTACTTCTTCTTGTCGGCAGCCTTAGCGGGGGTAGCGCCCGCTTCCTTGGTGCCAGCGGGCTTGCCACCCGACGGCTTGGTGCCGGCGCCGGCGCCGAAGCGATCCTTGAAGCGCTGGACGCGGCCACCGCGATCGAGGCTCTGGCGCACGCCGGTCCAGGCCGGATGGGTCTTGGGGTCGATGTCGAGGCGGAGGCTGGCGCCTTCCTTGCCCCAGGTCGACTTGGTCTCGAACGAGGTGCCGTCCGTCATGACCACGGTGATCTTGTGATAGGCGGGGTGAATCTTGTCTTGCATGGCTCTCTCCAGCGCTTTAGGGCCGATTCCGACCGGCCCCGCGATAAGGCGGCGGGTATAGCCGCCGGAAAGGCTGGGGACAAGGCGGTAATCGGCCCGGTTGTCGGGGCCGGAAGGGGCCTGTAGACGGACCGGACCCATGAGCACCAGCGCCTTCCTCATCCTCGCCGACAGCCTGCTCGCCGCCCTCGAAGAAGGAATTGGCGCCGATGCCGAGTTGCAGGCCGGGATTCTGACGGTCGAGGCCGACGAGGGCACCTGGATCGTCAATAAACACGGCCCCTCCCAGCAGGTCTGGGTCAGTTCGCCCAAGTCGGGGGCGCGGCACTATGCCTACAGCCACGAGCGCAAGGCCTGGCTCGACACGCGGGGCGGCGGCGAACTGCTGGCCGGCCTGTCGGCCGAGCTGGGCATGCCGCTGACCTGGGCGGTGCCGTGAGCGCCGATACCGTGACCGCGGCGGGGGCCGGTGCGGAGGCTGCTGCGGAGGCCGGTGCGGGGGGCAGGGGCCGGCCGAGCTTCGGGGCGCTGCGCCTGCTCTGGCCTTATCTCAGGCCGCACCGGGGCCGGGTGGCGCTGGCGCTGCTGTCGCTGCTGGTCGCGGCCGGCACGGTGCTGGCCTTCGGTGCCTGCCTGCGGGCGCTGATCGACCGGGGCTTTGCCCAGGGGCGGCCCGACATTCTGGATTATGCGCTGGCCTCGCTGCTGGCCGTGGCCGTGGTTCTGGCCGTGGCCTCGGGGGCGCGGTTCTATCTGGTGTCGTGGCTCGGCGAGCGGGTGGTCGGCGACCTGCGCAAGGACGTCTTCGCCCGTGTCGTTCGGCTGGGGCCGGCGTGGTTCGAGATCAAGCGCTCGGGCGATGTCATGAGCCGGATCTCGGCCGACGCGCAGTTGATCGAGCAGGTCATCGGTTCGTCGGCCTCGGTGGCGCTGCGCAATACGCTGATGTGCGTGGGCGGCATCGCCATGCTGGTGATCACCAATCCGAAGCTGGCGCTCTATGTGCTGGCCGTGGTGCCGCTGGTGGTGGCGCCGATCATTCTGTTTGGCCGCAAGGTGCGGCTGCTGTCGCGCGAGGCGCAGGCGCGGGTGGCCGACATGGTGGCCGAGGGCGGCGAGACGCTCGACGCGGTGCGCACGGTGCAGGCCTTTGCCCAGGAGGAGCGGGCGGCGTCGAGTTTTGGCGCGGCGACCGAGCGGGCGTTCGGGGCGGCGATCGAGCGCATCGGGCGGCGCGCGGTCATGACCACCGTCGTGATCTTCATCGTGTTTTCGGCGGTCGGGTTTTTGCTGTGGATGGGTGGCCATGACGTGATCGCTGGCCGCATCAGTGCCGGCGACCTGTCGGCGTTTATTTTCTACGCCGTGCTGGTGGCCAGTTCGGGCGGGGCGATCAGCGAGACCATCGGCGACCTGCAGCGCGCCTCGGGGGCGGCGGAGCGGCTGGCCGAGTTGATGGCCGAGCAGCCGACCATCACCGAGCTGGTGCAGCCGATGCCCTTGCCGCGGCCCGCAACAGGAGCGGTGCGCTTCAGCGACGTGTCCTTCCGCTATCCGGCGCGGCCGGATGCCCTGGCGCTGGCCGGGTTCGATCTCGACGTGGCGGCGGGCGAGACGGTGGCCATCGTCGGTCCCTCGGGCGCCGGCAAGACCACGGTGTTCCAGCTGCTGCTGCGCTTCTACGATCCGCAGCAGGGCAGCATCCGTTTGGACGGCGTCGATCTGCGCGATTTGGCGCTGGGCGAGTTGCGGCGGACCACGGCGCTGGTGCCGCAGGAGCCGGTGCTGTTCAGCGCCACGGTGGCCGACAATATCCGCTATGGCCGGCCGGGGGCCTCGGATGCCGAGGTTCGCGCGGCGGCCGAGACGGCCTCGGCGCTGGGCTTTATCCAGGCCCTGCCGCAGGGGTTCGACACCCATCTGGGGGCGCGTGGCGTGCGCCTGTCGGGCGGCCAGCGCCAGCGCATCGCCATTGCCCGGGCGGTGCTCTGCGATCCCGTTCTGCTGCTGCTCGACGAGGCCACCAGCGCCCTCGATGCCGAGAGCGAGCTGGCCGTGCAGCAGGCGCTCGACCGGCTGATGCAGAAGCGCACGACCCTGGTGATCGCCCATCGCCTGGCCACGGTGCAGAAGGCCGACCGCATCGTCGTGCTCGACCAGGGCCGGGTCGTCGACATCGGCCGCCACGCCGATCTGGTGCGCCGCGGCGGCCTCTACGCCCGCCTCGCCGATCTGCAATTCAGCCAGTCTGCGGCCGCCGCTCAACAAAGTCGTTGAACATTCAACGCGTTCAGTGTATTTTTATTTAGCTATTTCAACGGTTTGAGTGACTTTCTTCAGAAATCACTACAGCTAGTGTCTTCCGTCGCCATCCCGACTTTCACGGACATCCCCCATGCTCCATCTCGCCCCGTCGCTCCAGCGCCCCCGCACCCGCCGCGGCATCCGCCTCGGCGAGTGGTGGCCCGCCGCCTTGCTGGCCCTGGTGGCCCTCCTGCTCATCAACCAGGCAGGCCATGCTCAGGCCGCCCAGCAGGCCTCGCAGCAGACCGTCGATCTCCAGCAGGCCGCCGACGACGCCGTGGCCAAGCGCTGGCGCCTCGCCGACTTCGCGACCCCGCTGGCCGTCGGCCCGCTCAACGGCAACTGAGCGATGCACCGCTCACCCCTCGAACGTCTCTGCGACGTCATCACCGACTTCCAGGACCATCTGCCGACGCCGGTCAGCCGCTTCGGTTCGGTACTCCTGATGTTTGGCGCCCTGACGCTGGTCGGCACCTCGTTCCTGCGCTGACCGCCTAATCGCGGCGGCGCAGTTCCCGCCGCATGATCTTGCCGGTCGTGGTGAGTGGCAATTCGCTCACGAACTCGACCTCGCGCGGATATTCGTGGGCGGCGAGGCGAGTCTTCACGTACTGCGCCAATTCCCCCTTCAGCGCCTCGCTTGCCTCGACGTTCGGGCGCAACTGAACGAAGGCCTTCACGATCTCCGTGCGCACCTTGTCGGGCACGCCGACGACGCCGACCATGGCGACGGCGGGATGCTTCATCAGGCATTCCTCGATCTCGCCCGGGCCGATGCGGTAGCCGCCCGAGGTGATTACATCGTCGTCGCGGCTCTTGAAGAAGACATAGCCGTCCTCGTCCATGCGCCCCAGGTCGCCCGTCAGCAGCCAGTCGCCGGCGTACTTGCGCTCCGTCGCCTCCGGATTGCGCCAGTATTCCAGCATGACGATGGGGTCGTGGCGCCAGCCGGCGATCTGGCCTTCCTCGCCCGCCGGGACCGGATCGCCGTTTTGGTCGACCACGGCGACGCGCCGGCCCGGGCAGGCGCGGCCGCAGGAGCCGGGGCGGACCTCGAACCAGTCGGGTGAATTGAGCAGCATCAGGTTCATCTCGGTCTGGCCGTAGCCTTCCGAGAGCGTCGTGCCGAAGGTCTCGCGGCCCCAGGACAGCAGCTCCTCGCCCATAGCCTCGCCGCCGGTGGAAATGGCGCGCACGTCGTAGCCGAAGCGGTCGCGCGGCCTTTCCACCTGCCGCATCATCTTGAGCGCGGTCGGCGGAATGAAGCTGACGCCGACGCGGTGCTTGGCCAGCAGAGAGAAGGCCCGTTCGGGATCGAACTTGGCGAAGCGATGCGCCAGTACCGGCGTGCCGTAATACCAGGCGGGGAACAGCGCGTCGTAGAGCCCGGCGATCCAGGCCCATTCCGCCGGCGTCCACATCACCTCGTTGCCGCGTGGCCAGTGGCCCAGCCACTGCTCGACGGCAGGAATGCAGCCCAGCATCATGCGATGGGCATGCAGCGCGCCCTTGGGTTGGCCGGTGGTGCCTGACGTGTAGATCAGCAGCGCCGGATCCTCGGCATCGGTGTTGAGGGTGGCGAAACGGTCGGAGGCAGCGGCCAGCAGCCGGTCCCAGTCGAGGAACGCGGTGCTGTCGGCGCCGGCGCCGATCACGATGATTGTCTTCAGGTGTGGCAGCCGATCGCGCACCGCCAGCACCTTGGGCAGCTGGCTTACATCGGTAATGATGGCCGCAGCCTCGGCATTGGCCATGCGGAACTCGACGGCTTCCTCGCCGAACAGCGTGAACAGCGGCAGCACGACGGCGCCCATCCGATAACCCGCGAGATGGCAAAGCGCCAGCTCCGCACCCTGGCTCAGGAAGACGCCGACACGGTCGCCCTTTCTCACGCCACGGGCCGCCAGCGCGTTGGCGAGCCTCGAACTCGTCGCCAGCAACTGCCCGAAGCTCCAGTTGCGCACACTGCCGTCGGCATTCTCGACGATCAGCGCCAGTGTGTCGGGTGGATGCCGCTCGCAGACGGCGCGGCCGATGTTGAATTTGTCGGGCCGGGGCCAGCGGAAGCGTTTCATCGCTTCTTCGTAAGATACGCCGCGCGGAATCATGTCCTCTCCTAGTCCTTCTCTCGTCGGGGCTGGATCACGCGGCCCGCCATCAGTTCCTCGCGCGTCGGCACCCACAATTCGCTCACCGGCGTTTCGACGACACGGTTGGCGAAGGCCGGTGTCAATCCGGCCTGCACGACGAGGAAACGTACCATCGCACGATTGCTTTCGAGCATCTCGGCCTGGTTCACGCCGGGAAAGCCCGCTTGATGGAATGCAAGGCGCGCCTGTGGCGAGAGGCGGCGCTCGACGCCGCCTAGGAAAGCGAGCGCGCAGGCCGAGGCGCAGTCGCCCTCGACCAGCGTGTCGAGGCGGCGCTTGCGGATGAGTCCCTCGATTTCGGAGGCTGCACCGATGCGGCCTCCCGGCCCGCTGAGCACGATCTCGCGCACCGTAGGATGCTCGTCGAGCGCGCGGCGCAGGGCGACGGCGGTGCCGGCGCCGATGGTGCCGTCGAGGGTCAGGGTGCGGCCGTCGGCACTCGCCGTCAGCGTGAAGTCGTTCATCTCGGCGTCGCCGCTGTAGATGGTCCAGAGTTCGGCCAGTTGAGGCAGCGCCTTGCTTTCGAGAGCAAAGGCAATGGCTCCGGCCGCCACGATTACACCTGCGACGGCGAGCCCTGAAAACAACGAGAAACCGAGGCGCCGTGCCGCGACCACAATGAGAAAGAGCTGCCACACGGCGAAGAGCGTGCCGGTGAGGCAGAGAAGCGTGGGAGCGGCGACGTGGAAGATCGTGATCTGGCCACGGCTGAAGACGGCGATCGAAATGCTGCCGATGGCGACGATGATCGCCACCATGGCCCAAACCGCGCGGTAGTAGATCGTCCGGCCCAGCGGTGCCGTACCGTCGCGCAACAGGGGAACGCCCACGGCTTCGAGGTGCTGGTGGGCGAGATGGAGTGCGCCGCCTTCGATCCGCTTGCGGCCTTCGGCATAGCCCAGCGTCGTGAAGAAGCCGTCCCCTGTCACCGCGGGAGCGAGGTGGACTTCTCCAACTTCAACTTCACGCGCGGCCGCTTCAGCGAAGGCGACGAGAAGCTTGCCGTATCCCCGTTTCCGGAAATCGGTCGCGACGGCGATACAGTCGATCACCAGATGATCGGCGGGCTGAGACAAGGCGACCGCGCCGACGACGACGCCACCGGCCTCGATGACGAATGTCGCGCGCTCGCCAGTTTCAGTCTCCGAGCGCGGCCACAGCGCCTCGAGGACAGGCGTATCGACCTCGGTGGCGCGGCGAATGGCGGGGGAGTCTGGTGACAAAACGGCGTTTCCGGGCGGGAGAGGGGCGCGGTATGCTGGGGCAGTTCTTGCGGAGCGTCCACATGTCCCCAGACGATCATGCCTATGTACCCGGTTCGCGGGTCGAAAATCGGGATTCCAGCGTCAGGACCGTCCCGTCGGTCTGTCCGCACGATTGCACCAGCACCTGCGCGCTGGAGGTCGAGCGGCTCGACGCCAAGACCATCGGCCGCGTGCGCGGCTCGCAGCGCAACAGCTACACCGCGGGCGTGATCTGCGAGAAGGTCGCGCGCTACGCCGAGCGCGTGCACCATCCCGACCGCCTGATGAAGCCGCTGCGCCGGACCGGGTCGAAGGGATCGAAGCAGTTCGCCGAAATCTCCTGGAGCGACGCGCTCGACATCGTGGCCGAGCAATTCCAGGCCAAGACGAAGCAATACGGCAGCGAGACCGTCTGGCCTTATTACTACGCCGGCACCATGGGCCTGGTGCAGCGCGACGGCATCAACCGCCTGCGCAACGCGATGAAATATTCGAGGTGGTTCTCGACAATCTGCGTCACGCTTTCCGATACCGGCTGGATTGTCGGCACGGGCGTCAAGCGCGGCGCCGATCTGCGCGAGATCGACGAGCATTCGGAACTGGTGGTGATCTGGGGCGGCAACCCGGTGAACACCCAGGTGAATGTCATGACCCACGCCATGCGCGCCAAGAAGCGTGGCGCGAAGCTGGTCGTGGTCGATCCCTATCGCACCG